>JBKJJF010000229.1:0-1043 GCA_046598195.1 Rhizobacter sp.
GATCGTGTCCGCGTGAAAGATGACTTCAAGCTGATCGCCCAGTGCCAGTGTGATGGCATCACCCATCTGCTGAGCGAAGACGCTGGAACGCTCGCGAAGTATGTGGCTCGTCTAAGCACTCAAGGCCCTGGTGCGACAAGAGTGGTTCTGCTGAAAGATGGTTTCGACGCGGCCTGGTTTGAAAATGGGCAAGGCCGTCTCGTCTGATGACGGGTGCTGGCAGAACGCGCGTCACCCATTTGCAGCTTGAATGAAAAGGGCCACCCGAAGGTGGCCCTTTTTACATGCGCCGCCGACTCAAGCCGACGTGATGTTCTGCTCGGTGAACGGCATGGTGCGCAGCCGCTTGCCGGTGGCGACAAAGAGCGCGTTGCCGACCGCCGGCCCGATCAGCGCGGTGGCCGGCTCGCCAATGCCACCCGGCTTTTCGGTGCTCGGCACCAACACGGTCACGAACTCGGGTGACTCGTGCATGCGCAGCAGCCGGTACTGGTGGAAGTTGGTTTGCTGCACACGGCCCTTGTCGAGCGTGATCTCGCCCCACAGCGCGGCGGTCAAACCGAACACCACGCTGGACTGGATCTGCGCCTCGACCGTGTCGGGGTTGACCATGCGGCCGAGGTCGGCCACCGTGGTCACCTTGTGCACGTTGATCTCGCCCTTGGCATACGAGATCTCGGCCACCATCGCCATGTAGGTGTCGTAACCCTCCATCAGAGCGATGCCACGGAAGCGCCCTGCCGGTGCGGGCGTGCCCCAGCCGGCTTTGTCGGCGGCTTGTTTGAGCACGTTGGCAAAGCGTGGTTTGCTCGCGAGCAGCGACATGCGGTAGGCATACGGGTCTTTGCCCGCCGCCACCGCCAGCTCGTCGATGAAGGTCTCATTCGCGAACGCGTTGAGCGCGTGGCTCACCGAGCGCCAGTAGCCCACACGCAGGCCAGCGTCGTGTTTGAGGATGTCGTGGCGTGTTGCCGGGATCTCATAGGCCGCCATCGCCGCTTCGGTCATCAGCGGGTCTTGCACCGGCGCCGGCAGGCCGAACA
>JBKJJF010000090.1:0-16978 GCA_046598195.1 Rhizobacter sp.
TTTCCACGCCCACGTCGTCGGGCCCGCCGAGGGCCAGCGTCGGGTAGGTGCCGTAGGTCAGGCCGCCGCGCACCGCGCCGCCGAGCACCAGGTGGTGGTTGCCCCAGGCGTGGTCGCTGCCGGCGCTGTTGTTGGGCGCCAGGGTGCGGCCGAAGTCGCTCTGCGTGAAGGTGGTGACGGCATCGGTCATGCCGATGGCCTTCATCGCGTTGTGGAAGCAGGCCAGCGCGTCGCCGAGCTGTTTCAGCAGGCGCGCGTGCTCGCCTTCCACCGAGGTCTGCGCGACCTGGTTGCCGTGGGTGTCGAAGCCGCCTTGCTGGGCGAAGAAGATCTGGCGGTCGCCCAGCACCGTGGCGCGGCCCTCGATCAGCTTGGCCGCCTGGTAGAGCTGGCGGGCCAGCGGCGTCGTCAGCCTGCCGTTGGCGATCAGCGGTGCGAAAGCGGTGTTCAGCGCGGCCGAGGCGCCCGCATCCCCGGGCTCGATGTCGACCAGGGCCGCCAGCCGCGTCGAGACCGCGAAGGCATCGCGCTGCTGCGATTGGTAGGCGCCGGCGAGCGTCACGTCGGGGCTGGCGGCATACAGCGCGTCGATGGCGCTCTTGCGCAGCGCATTCGGTGCCCAGGTCAGGTCGCTCGGCTGCAGTCCGTAGGCGCCGAAGGTTTCGCCAGGGTTCGGAATCACCAGGGGCGCGGCGCTCGACGACAGGCCGAAGCGCCCGTTGCCGCCGAGCGAGATCACCGGGTTGGCGGTGGCCAGGGCCTGCGCCGCGCGGCCGCCCCAGCCGGTGCGGCCCTGCGCATCGGTGCCGCCGGTTTCCCACAGCACCTGCTGATCGGAGTGCGAGAACAGGCTGTCGGGAATCAGGTCCGAGCTGTCGGCCGCGGCGCGGTATTCGGCCTTCGTGAGCGGGGCGAAGAGCGGGCCGACGTTGAACAGCGGCGCCAGCTTGCCTTCGTTCCACACCGGCTGCAGTGCGGCCAGGCTGGGGTGCAGCGCGAAGTCGCTGGTCCCCAGTGGCAGCAGCGCCGAACGCGGCAGCGCCAGGCCGCCGCGCAATGCGCTGTACTGCGCGTTGCGCGTGGCATCGATCGGCACCAGCATGTTGTTGCCGTCGTTGCCGCCGTAGAGGAAGACGCAGACGAGGGCCTTGTAGTCGGCCGCACGGGCGCTGCCGAGCGTGGCCAGGCTGCCGAGCGTGCCCAGGCCGAGCGCGGCGCCGAGTGTGGCGCTGCGGCGCAGGAAGTGGCGGCGCCGGGCTTGCAGGGGGATGTCGTGGTTGCTCATGGTGCGGGCCTCAGCGCTGGACTTGGTAATGGGGCGATCCGAAAACCAGGTAGGCGGCCACCTTGACGCGGCGGCTCTGCCAGTCGGCGCTGGCGGTGCTGACGTTCCACCACTGCACCGCGTTGATCACTTCGGTGCGCGCAGCAGCCGGCAGCGGTCCGCCCAGGGCCAGTGCCGAAAGGCGGTCGACCAGCTTGGCGGCATCACTGGCATCGGCCAGGAAAGCCGTCACGTCGACGCCGGTGCCCAACGCGTTGGGCACGTTCGCATCCGGCGCCGAGCCGCCCCATTCGAACAGGTAGGTCAGGTAGTTGAGGCGGCCGAGCGCGCCGTTGGCGTTGTGGATGCCGAAGGCCGGGCCGACCAGCGAGGTGCCGGCCACCGGGTAGTCGGGTGGGTAGAAGTTGAACACCGACGGCGCGCGGAACACGTGCTGGCGCAGCACCTCGCCCCACCACCAGCCGAGCGCGTCACCGTCGCTGCGGCCGTTGAAGGCGCGCAGCGCGCCGGTCATCAACTGCACCGGCTCGCGCAGCCGGCTGGCGTTGACCGACACCGGTGCGTCGCTGCGGGCTTCGGCGTCGAGCAGCACCGCGGCCACCGTGGCCGCCAGGTCACCGCGCTGTGCGGTGCCGAAAGTGATGCCGGCACTGGCGAAGGTGCCGGCCGTGAACGCGTTGGCCACGCGCTGCACGTAGGCCGGGCTCGGGTTGCTCGAGACCAGGAACTGGATCAGCTGGCGGCCGATGAAGGGTGCCGTGTTGGGGTGCGCCATCAGGCTGTCAAGCACCGCCTCGAGCGCTTGAGGCGCAGTACTGTTGGCCGGCTTGGCCACGCCGCCCAGCAGGGTGCGCGCGGTGGCGTCGTGGTAAGCGGCCACCGGCACCATGTCGCCGCCGTAGTGGCGGCAGTTGGTGCCCTGCGGCCAGCAGCCCCAGCTGGTTTGTCCGCCCGCGGGGTAGGTCCAGCCGGTCAGCGCGAAGGCGTAGTTACGCACCATCTCGTTGTTGTAGGTCGGCGCGCAGGCGCCGCCCTTGAGCGTGCCGTCGCCGTTCAGCGCGCAGGTGCCGATGGCGAAGAGCTGCAGCAACTCTCGCGCGAAGTTCTCGTTCGGCGCGGCCTTGTCGTTGTTGGCGTTGTTCAGGAAGTCGCCCATCACCGGCGACAAGGCCACCTTCTTGAGCACCTGGCGGTAGCTGCCGAAGGCGTTGTCGAGCAGGGTGTTGTGGAAGTTGCGAAAGCCATAGGTGCCGCTGACTTCGAGGTTGTTGACGACCACGATCTGCTGCAGCGCGAAGGCCACGCGCTGGCGCAGCTGGTCGGGCTGCGACACCGCGTTGCGGTAGAAGTCCCACACCAGCGGCGTGGCCGAGAACCAGTCGCGCCAGCAGTTGGGCCCGGCGTAGGGCGCGCGGTCGCAGAAGAAGGTCGCCTGCGTGTCGGTGTGGATCGCGTCGCCCTGGCCGCTGGTGTAGCGCGAGGTGTTCAACGCCAACTGCTGCTGCACCCAGGGGGCCGCGCCCTTGCTGCGCATCTCGGCGAGCAGGGCTTCGGTGGCGCCGAAGCTGGCCTGGTCGGCCAGCTTCACGGCACTGCGCTGGCTCAGCGCCGGCGCGGGCGGCGGTGGGGGTGGCGGCTTCACCGGCCGCTTGTTCGGATCTTCCTGGCCACTGCCGTCTGCGGCGAGCGGCATGGTTTCGCTGTCCTTGCCGCCGCCACAGGCGGTGACGAGCAGCGCGAGCGCCAGTGCGAGCGCGGTGCCTTGGGACGGGGAGTGGGGCGGCGAAGGGCGACGGGCAAGGACGGTCATGCGGACTCCCGATCCGCAGACGGCGGATACAACGGGCGCCATCCTCGTGGCGTGCTCGAACGCCCTGTGTCGAAAGTTTGCGCCCGGCCTGCCGGCCTCACCCGCCGACACACCTTGGCGCGAGCCTGCCCGCAGAACGTGAACTGCTTCACGAACGGCGTGGTGTTCGCCGCGCGCCCTGCGCCGGCTTCAGGCGTTGTGCACCACGCCCTCGCGCACCTGCAGCACCTTGCCACCCACCAGTTCGGCGAGCAGACATTCGCCCCACGCCGCGGGGCTCGCTTCTGGCGCGCCCAGCCGCTGCCAGACCTGGCGTACGATCGGCGTGGTCTCGAACCAGCGCTGCAGCGCCGCAAGCGGCTCGCTGCCGGCTTCGAGCAGGTGGTACTTGGTCAAGGCCTTGATGCCGTGGCGCGCATGGCTCGCCGGTTCGGCCCGAAAGCGCGCGAGCCGGGAACGTGCCCGCTGCAAGGCGCCCGACACATCGGTGAAGGGCGCGCCGTGGCCGGGGATCACCAGCCGCGGCGCGAGCGCTTCGATCAGGTCCAGCGTGGCCGCGACTTCATCGAAGGCATCGACGCCATCGAGCTCCGGGAAGACGACACCGAAGCCGTTCTCCCACAACGCATCGGCCGAAATCAGCACCCCGTCGAGATCGTCGAGGAAGATCAACGAGTGAGGATCGTGGCCCGGCGCAGCGTGCGCCTGCCAGCGGCGCCTGCCGACTTGGAAAAAGTCGCCCGGGCGCAGCAGGGCGTCGAAGCCGAAGCGCTCGATGCGCTGCTGGGTGAGGCGGTACGTCAGGCGGTCTTCGTCCCATGCCGCGATCGCGGCAGCATCGCCCGGCGGGATCACCACCTGCGCGCCGAAGGCCCGCACCAGCGTCGCATTGCCGCCGCAGTGGTCGGAGTGCAAGTGCGTGTTGACCAAGCGCGCCAGCGTCTGGCCGGGGCGCAGCGCGCCCGTCACCAGGGCCACGGTCTGCGCCGCGTGCGTGACGTGCCCGCTGTCGACCAGCGTTGCCGGTTCGCCGTCGCTGCCTCGCAGCAGCACATTGTTCGACGACAACCAGCCGCGTTCGAAGACCCGCAGGTCGTCGAACGCGGCGAGCGTCACTTGTACAGGACTTGCGGCAGCCACAGCCCGATCGCCGGGAACTGGTACAGCAGGATGATGGCGACCACCTGGATGCCCATGAAGGGCAGCATGCCGGCAAAGATCTGGTTCAGTGTCACGTGCTTCGGCGCCACGCCCTTCAAGTAGAAGGCCGACATCGCCACCGGCGGGCTGAGGAACGCCGTCTGCAGGTTCAGTGCCACCAGCAGTCCGAAGAACAGCGGGTCGACGCCGAAGTTGTCGAGCAGCGGGATGAAGATCGGCATGAAGATGACGATGATTTCCGTCCACTCCAGCGGCCAGCCCAGCACGAAGATGATGACTTGGCTCAGCACCAGGAACTGCACCGTGGTGAGATCCATGCCGAGCACCCATTGTTCGACCAACGCCTGCCCACCCAGCAGTGCAAACGCGGCCGAAAAGATGGCCGAGCCCACGAACAGCCAGCACACCATGGCCGAGGTCTTGGCGGTGAGAAACACCGACTCCTTCACCATCGTGAGGTTGAGCTGGCGGTAGGCCGCCGCGAGGATGAAGCCACCGAGCGCGCCCACCGCCGCCGCCTCGGTGGGCGTGGCCAGGCCAAACACGATGGAGCCCAGCACCGCAAGAATCATGACGAGCAGCGGGAAGAACGAGGCCAGCAGCATCTTGAAGATTTCGAGCCGCGAGAAACTCAGCAGCGCGTAGTACACGAGCAGCGCCACGGCACCGATGGCCAGCCCGATCCAGTAGCTGGCCGAGGCCGGCTTGGACGTGGCCGCTTCGCTGGCGAGGGGCGCTTGTGCCGTGGCGGCGGGGGGCTCGGCGACAGCTTGTGTTGCGGGTTCTTGCGCGCTGGCCGCTGCCGCCGGCTCGGCGGGCGGCTCGGCGAGTTTGTCGTCTGACGGGGGCTCGGCCAGCCCGCCCTGCGCAGGCTGGTCCGCAGCGCCCGGTGGCTCTGGCAACCCGCGTTCGCTCGGCGCGGCCGAGGGCTCGCCGCCAATCTGCTGCAAGCCCGACTCGACGGGCGCGGCCTCCACCGTGGTGGCAGCGCGGTAGCTTGTCAGCGCCACCACCAGAAACAGCAACAAGGGCAACAAGGCCACAAACAACTGCTGCAACAGGTAGCCGGTGGACACCTTGGCGTTGCGCTTGCCCTTGAGCGCGGCCATCAGCGCCGGCACCGCATATCGCTCGCCCGTCACCCCCAGCGCCAGCAGCGGCGCGGGCAGCGGCACCACACGCTGCTCGGCGGTGAGCGGCGGCGCCAGGTTGGGCTTGATCTTGGCAAGGATGATCACGTACAGGATGTACAGGCCGGCCAGCATGATCCCGGGGAACAAGGCGCCCGCGTACAGCTGCACCACCGACACACCGGCCGTGGCGCCGTAAACGATGAGCAGCACCGAGGGCGGAATCAAGATGCCCAGGCAACCCCCGGCGGTGATGACGCCGGCCGACACCCGCACGTCGTAGCCGGCGCGCAGCATGGGCGGCAAGGCCAGCAGGCCCATCAACGTGACCACGGCGCCCACGATGCCGGTGGCGGTGGCAAAAAGCGCGCAGGTCACGAGCGTGGCCACGGCCAGCGAGCCCGGCACCCGCGCGAGGGCCAGGTGCAAGCTGGTGAAGAGCTTGGAGATCAGGTTCGCACGCTCGACCAGGTAACCCATGAAGACGAACAGCGGGATGGCAATGAGCACGTCGCTCGCCATCACTGAATACGCACGCTGCACCATCAGGTCGAGCGTCTGGCGCAAGGCGCCGCCCGTCGTCTGCCCACCCGAGTGGTAGGCAAAATAGGCGAAGAGCATGCCCATGCCCATCAGCGTGAAGGCGGTGGGAAAGCCGAGCATGATCGCCACCACCACCAGCGCCAGCATCACCAGGCCGATGTGGCCATTGGTGATCTCCTTCACGCTCACCAGCATGCCGAGCACCCCGACCAGGATGATGGCCATCAGGGTGAAGCCGAACCACAGCTCGCGGCGGATCTTCATGCGCCCTCCTGGCGTTGCGCGGCAGGCAGCGGCCGTGCGTCGGGGGCGACGGCGTCGATGTCAGCGTCGGTCACGTGAACCATTTCCTTGAGCTTGTCGACGTCGACTTCTTCCACGTCTTCTTCACGCGCGGGCCAGGCGCCATCGCGCAGGCACAACACGCAGCGCGCGATCTCGACCAGCCCTTGCAGCAGCAGCATGCCGCCCGCGAGAGGGATCACGAACTTGAACGGGTAGACCGGAATGGGGTCGGCATTGAAGGTCTGCTCGCGCATCGCGAGCGACTCGTTGGCATACGTCCAGCCGGCCCAGGTGAGCGCCACGATGCCGGGCAGGAAGAACACGATGTAAAGCAGCAGGTCAATGCCCGCCTGCGTGCGCGGCTGGAAGAAGCCGTACAGCACGTCACCGCGCACATGGCCCGACTTGGCCAGGGTGTAGGCCCCGGCGCACATGAACATGGTGCCGTACAACATGATCTGCGCGTCAAGCACCCAGGCATGCGGCTTGTTGAGCACGTAGCGCGAGAACACCTCGGCGGAGATGAGTGCGGTCAAGCCCACGGCGGCCCATGCCGTGAACTTGCCGAGCCAGGTCGACAGCTTGTCCACCGTCAGAAGGAATTGCTGCATCGCTCGCCCCCAGGCTGAACACACCAACAAGGGCGCCACCCAAGCGGCGCCCCTGGCTCACTGAGAGACGGGTCAGCCCTTCTTGGGGGCCGGCTTCTTCGCGCTGAAGTAGTGGTTGTAGGCCATCTTGAAGTCGACCAGATAGTCGTTTTGCCATTGGCCGGCGCGCTGGGCGAAGGCCTTCTGCGAATCGAGCACCTTCTGGAACAGCGGGTTGGTCTGGGCCTTCTCGGCGATGGTGGCGTCCCAGGCGGCAAGCTGGTCGCGCAGAATCGCATCGGGCGTTTTGTAGAACTTGACGCCCACCTTCTTGAGCTCGATGTAGTCCTGCGAGTTGCGCTCAATCGCCTTCCAGCTCATGTCGGCACTGGCCGCTTGCACGCCGTAATCGATGATGGCCCTGAGCTCGGCGGGCAGCGCCTTGTACTTGCCGCCGTTGAACAAGATCTCGAACTGCTCGCCACTTTGGTGAAAGCTTTGCAGCATGCAGTTCTTGGCCACGTCGGGGAAGCCCAGCAGGCGGTCGCTCGAAGCGTTGTTGAACTCGGCTGCGTCGATCAGGCCGCGGTCGAGCGCGGGCACGATCTCACCACCCGGCAGCGGGTTGACCGCGGCGCCCATCTTGGTGAACACGTCGACCGCCAGGCCGACGGTGCGGAACTTCAAGCCTTTCATGTCGGCCGTGCGAGCGACCGGCTTCTTGAACCAACCCAGCGGCTGGGTGGGCATGGGGCCGTAGAGGTACGAGACCACGTCCATGTTGATGGACTTGTAGATCTCTTCGAGCAGCACCTTGCCACCGCCGTAGTTGTGCCAGGCGAGCACCATGTTGGCATCCATGCCATAGGCCGGGCCCGAGCCCCACAGCGCGAGCGCCGAGTTTTTGCCGTAATGGTAGGCCACCACACCGTGGCCGCCGTCGAGCGTGCCCTTGTTGACGGCTTCGAGCAGCTGGAAGGCGGGCACCACGGCACCGGCAGGCAGCACATCGATCTTGAGGCGGCCACCGGCCATCTCGTTCACCTTCTTGGCGAAGTCGTTGGCGTACTCGTGAAAAATGTCTTTCGCGGGCCAGGTGCTTTGAAAACGCAGCGAGGTGGTCTGCGCATTCGACACCATCGGCGCGGCCAGGGCGCCTGCTCCAGCGGCGGCGGCAGAAGCGCGTTTGAGGAAGCGGCGACGTTGGGGTGCGGGTGTGGTCACGTGATGTCTCCTTCGATGGGGTCGGTCGGTCAACCGAGGGCTGCACCCTTCTGTATAAGGGCGAAGTCCTATCGTAGGGACGGTGCAGGCGAACGCTGCTGGCGGAAACCCGGGGGAAGAGCGCCAAGCGTGCTGTGGGAATTACGTATGTCTTCCGACACCGATGCGCTTCATTGCAGCGCACGCCCAATCAGAATCTTCTGCACATCGCTCGTGCCTTCGTAGATCTGGCACACCCGCACATCGCGGTAGATGCGCTCGACCGGAAAGTCGCTCACGTAGCCATAACCGCCGTGAATCTGGATCGCCGCCGAACACACCTGCTCGGCCATCTCGCTCGCAAAGAGCTTGGCCATGGCGGCCTCTTTCAAACACGGCTGACCGGCGTCTTTCAGGCTGGCCGCGTGGTGGATCAGCTGGCGCGCCGCTTCGATCTGCGTGGCCATCTCACCCAGGCGAAACTGCACCGCCTGGTGTTCGAAGATAGGTTTGCCGAAGGCGACACGTTCTTTCGCATATTTCAAGGCCGCGTCGAAGGCCGCACGCGCCATGCCCACCGCCTGCGAGGCGATGCCGATGCGCCCACCCTCCAGGCCCGAGAGCGCGATCTTCAAGCCCTGGCCTTCTTCGCCGATCAGGTGGGCGGCGGGCACGCGGCAGCTCTCGAACAAAATCTGCGCGGTGTCGCTCGCGTGCTGGCCCATCTTGTCTTCGAGCCGCGCGACGGTGTAGCCGGGCGTGGCCGTCGGCACGATGAAAGCGCTGATGCCTTTCTTTCCAGCCGCCTTGTCGGTGACGGCCATCACGATGGCCACGTCGCCGGTCTTGCCGCTGGTGATGAACTGCTTCACGCCGTTGAGCACGTAGTGGTCACCATCGCGCGCTGCCGTGGTCTTGAGACCGTCTGCTTGTGATCCGACATGCGGCTCAGTCAGACAGAAGGCGCCGAGCATGTCGCCACGCGCCAGCGGTTTGAGCCATTGCTCTTTTTGCGCATCGTTGCCCCAGGCCATCAAGATGGCGCACACCGGGCAGTTGTTGACACTCACGATGGTGGAGGTGGCGCCGTCGCCGGCAGCAATCTCTTCCAGGATCAGCGCGAGGCTCAGGTAGTCGAGCCCCGCGCCGCCCCACTCGGTCGGCACGGCCACACCGTAGCAGCCGAGTGCGGCCAGGCCCTTCAGCTCGGCAGCGGGAAAGTGGCAGGTTTTGTCCCACTGCGCGGCGTGCGGTGCAATCTTGTCTTGCACATAAGCGCGCACGGCGTCTTGAATCGCACGGTGGTCTTCAGACAGCAGCATGGTGTGTTTCTCCGATCAGCTCGGTGAGCGCTTTCACCAGCGCATCACACTGCACATCGGTGCCGATGCTGATGCGCAAGTAATCTGCAATGCGTGCCGGCTGATCGAAGCGGCGCACCAGCACGCCACGCTCGCGCAACGCCGCCGCCAGGTCGGCCCCACGCTGGGCCGGGTGGCGCACGAACAAGAAGTTGGCCTGCGACGGCAACACCTCGAACTGCAAGGCGCGCAGCGATGTGGCCAGGCGCTCGCGGCTGTCGATCACCGCGCGGCGGGTGCGCTCGAAGTAGGGTGTGTCTTCCATCGCCGCGATGGCGCCAGCGGTGGCCAGGCGGTCGAGCGGGTAAGAGTTGAAGCTGTCTTTGACGCGCGTGAGGCCTTCGATCAGCGGTGCCTGGCCCATGGCGTAACCCACCCGCAGGCCGGCCAGCGAGCGTGACTTGGAGAGCGTTTGCACCACCAGCAAGTTGGGGTGGTCGTTGATGAGTGGCACGGCCGATTCGGCACCAAAGTCCACATACGCTTCGTCGACCACCACCAGGGTGCCGGGCTGTGCCTTCAAGAGCCGCTCGATCTCGGCGCGCGGCAAAGCGCGGCCGGTGGGCGCGTTCGGGTTGGGGAAGATGATCGCGCCGGCATCGGGCTGCAGGCAGTCGTCAATGTTCAGCCCGAGCTGCGCATCGAGCGGCACGCTGCGGTGTGCGATGCCATAAAGCCCGCAGTACACCGGGTAGAAGGCGTAGCTGATGTCGGGGAACAAAAGCGGCCTGCGTTCACCATGGTTCAGCAAGCCCATGAACACATGGGCCAGCACCTCGTCGGAGCTGTTGCCCACAAACACCTGTTCGGCCACCAGCCCCATCTGCCGGGCCACGGCCGTGCGCAAGGCGTGGCCGGTGGGCTCGGGGTAGAGGCGCAGGCTGTCGCCCACCTCGGCGCGCAGCGCCTCCAGCACACGCGGGCTGGGTGGGTAGGGGTTCTCGTTGGTGTTGAGTTTCACCAACCCGCTGACCTGCGGCTGCTCGCCCGGCACATAAGGCGTGAGTTGGTGAACGGTGTCACTCCAGAAATGGCTCATGGCTGAAGGCCCGCACAACGGCTGGCACACATCACACCAACTCCAAAGCCAACGCCGTGGCCTCGCCACCGCCAATGCACAACGCTGCCACACCGCGCTTCTTGCCGTATTGGCGCAAAGCACCCAGCAGCGTGACCACGATGCGTGCCCCGCTCGCACCGATCGGGTGGCCCAGCGCGCAGGCGCCGCCGTGCACGTTGACGATCTCGTGCGGCAGCTTGAACTCGTGCATGGCGGCCATGGTGACGGCGGCGAAGGCTTCGTTCACCTCCCACAAGTCGACGTCTTTCACCGCCCAGCCGGTGCGCTTCAGCAGCTTGTCAATGGCACCCACCGGGGCGGTGCTGAACCAAGCCGGCGCCTGCGCGTGCACCGCGTGGCCGCGGATGCGCGCCAGTGGCGTGAGGCCCATCTTGGCGGCTGTGGATTCGCGCATCAGCACCAGCGCCGCCGCACCGTCGGAGATGCTCGACGCGTTGGCGGCGGTGATGGTACCGTCCTTCTTGAAAGCCGGTTTGAGGCCAGGGATCTTGTCGAGCTTGGCCTTGAACGGCTGCTCATCGAACTTCACCACGGTGTCACCCGACTTGCCCGGCAGCGTGACCGGCGCCATCTCCCAGGCGAAGCTGCCGTCTTCGTTGGCCTTTTTGCTGCGCTGGGTGGAAGCGATGGCAAACGCATCTTGTGCCTCGCGCGTGAACTGGTACTTGGCCACACACTCTTCGGCAAATACACCCATCGCGCGGCCCCCGCTGGGTCCATCCCCGTAGGCATCTTCCAGGCCGTCGATCGCCATGTGGTCAAACATCTGCGCCGCGCCATAACGCACACCCTTGCGCGCAAACATCAGGTGCGGCGCGTTGGTCATGCTCTCCATGCCACCGGCCACCAGCACGTCGGCGCTTTCGGCGCGCAGCATGTCGTGCGCAAACATCATGGCGCGCATGCCCGAGCCACACATCTTCGACAGCGTCACCGCTCCCGCCGACTGCGGCAAACCCGCGCCGAGTGCCGCCTGGCGCGCCGGCGCCTGGCCCTGGCCGGCCAGCAGGCAGTTGCCCATCAACACCTCGTTGATGGCGTCGCCGGGCACACCAGCGCGCGCCACCGCGGCCTGGATGGCCACGGCGCCCAGCTGGTGCGCTGCCAGGCTGCTGAAGTCTCCCAACAAGCCGCCGATGGGCGTGCGGGCCGCAGAGACGATGACGATGGGGTCGTGGGGCGTGGTGGGCATGGCGGTTGACTCCTTCAAGGCATGACAAAAAATGGGCTCGCCATTTCGAAACGCTAAGCCAGGCTGTTGTCCAGGAACGAAGTGTTGTCGCTTCCCGGTTCGGCCCGGCGCTCCGCGCCAGCAGGCGCCCCACCGTCGCGCACCCGTCGCTGGTTTTTGAAGCGCTTGGCCGACGCGTACGGAAACACGTCGTGCACGTGGCCCGCCAGAATGCGCTCCTTGTGGCCGTGCCAGAAGGCAGCGTCGAGCAGGTCGGCGTGGTGTTTCATGAACACCTCGCGCACACGCGGGTTGCCCAGCAAAAACGGCTCGAAGGTCTCGGGGAACACATCGTGCTTGCCCACGCTGTACCAGATCTCGCCCGACATCTCTTCTTCTTCGTTGCGCGGCGTAGGCACCTTGCGGAAGTTGCAGTCGGTCAGGTACTCGATCTCGTCGTAGTCGTAAAACACGACCTTGCCGTTGCGCGTCACACCGAAGTTCTTCCACAGCATGTCGCCGGGGAAGATGTTGGCCGCCACAAGATCCTTGATGGCGTTGCCGTATTCGATGACGGCGTGCTCAATTTGCTGGCGGTTGGCTTCTTGCAGGTAGATGTTGAGCGGAATCATTCGCCGCTCGATGTAAACATGGCGGATCACCAGCTCGGTGCCGTCGTCTTCCAGCAGGCTGGGGCAAAACTCTTTCAGCTCGGCGATCAGCTCTTCTTCAAAACGCACACGCGGAAACGCCACATTGCTGTACTCCAGCGTGTCGGCCATGCGGCCCACACGGTCGTGGGTTTTTACCAGCAGGTACTTGCTCTGGATGATCTCGCGCGTGGTGTCTTTTTGCGGCGGGTAAAAGTCTTTGATCACCTTGAACACAAAGGGGAACGAGGGCAGGTCAAACACCAGCATCACCATGCCCTTGATGCCGGGCGCGATGCGGAATTTGTCTGACGAGTGGCGCAAGTGGGCCAGAAAGTCGCGGTAGAAAAGGTTCTTGCCCTGCTTTTGCAAACCCAGCGCGTTGTAGATCTCCGAGCGCGGCTTGCGCGGCATCAGCGAGCGCAAAAACTGCACATAAGCCGACGGGATCTCCATGTCGACCAAGAAGTAGGCGCGTGCAAAGCTGAACAACATTTGCAACTCGTCTTCACCAAACAGCACGGTGTCGATCAACAGCAGCTTGGATGCCGGCGAGTGCAGCACGGGCAATGCAAACGGCGTCTCCTTGAAGCCGTTGATGATCTTGCCCACCATGTAAGCGCCCTTGTTGCGAAAGAAGAGCGAGCTCAGCACCTGGATCTGGAAGTTGGCGCGCGGGCGAAAGTCGCCCAGCTCGCGGGCCACGGCATTGAGCACGTGGTCGACATCGCGGCCGAGGTCTTCAAAGCCTCGTTTCAGCTGGAAGTTGTTGACCAGGCGCAGCCAGCTGTCGCGCAGCGTCTCTTTGGTGGGGTAGTAGGCGCGGTAGGTGGGCTGCGAGGCCGGCTCTTCGTTTTCGATGTATTCAGTGGAAACGGCGGGCCGCAAGAAGATGAAGTCGTTGTGGAAATAGCTGCGGTGCAGGATCTTGGTGGTGACCGAGTTGAAGAAGGTCTCGGCCAGTTCGGGCTGGTGGTGGTTGGTCAGCAAGCCTATGTAGTGCAGCTTGACCTGCTGCCACACGTTCATCGACAGGCTGCTGGCCTTGAACTCGGTCTGCAAGCGTTCGGCCGCCTCTTCGACGCGCTTGTCGTAGAACTCGATGCGCTCGCGCTGCGCGCGCTGCTGGCCATGCCAGTCGGCGGCCTCGAAGCGCTTCTTGGCCTCGGCGCTCGCCGCGCGAAACAGCGTGTAGTGGCGGTCAAAGCCGTCGAGCATCGCGTTGGCGATGTCGAAGGCGCGCAGGTCGTTCAATTCCTGCGGGAACACGGCCATGCGCATGTCAGTCCACCTCGCTCGGCACCAGATCGGGCGTGTAACGCACGCGGATCAGTTTGATGGCGTCTTCATAGGCCGTCACCGTGTCTTCGGCACTCGACACCGTCATGCGCAGGTCTTGCATCAGGCCGTCGTGCAGGCCGTAGACCCAGCCGTGCACCACCAGCTCTTGTTTGCGCTGCCAGGCGTCTTGCACGATGGTGGTCTGGCAGGCATTGAGCGCCTGCTCCACCACGTTGAGCTCGCACAGCGCGTTGACACGCTGGTTTTCATCGACCCTCTCCAGCCAGGCCTGGTGGCGATTGCGCACGTCTTGCACGTGGCGTATCCAGTTGTCGGCCAGGCCGATGCGGGTGTCGTGCAAGGCCGCCACCACTCCACCGCAGCCCGAGTGACCGACGATGATGATGTGCTTGACCTTGAGCATGTCGGTCGCGTACTGAATGACCGACAGGCAGTTGAGGTCAGAGTGCACCACCACGTTGGCCACGTTGCGGTGCACGAACAGCTCACCGGGCAAGAGCCCGACCAGGTCGTTGGCCGGCACCCGGCTGTCGGCGCAGCCGATCCACAGGTACTGCGGCGCTTGCTGCTTGAGCAGGCCCGTGAAGAAGCCAGGGCTGCGTGTTTCGGTGTCACGCGCCCAGCGCAGATTGCTTTCGAAGAGTTCTTTGAGATCGGTGGTCATGGCGTGATTGGATCAGACAAGCGGGGCGCACCTTACATGGTCTCGGCGAACAGCTCACGCCCGATCAGCATGCGGCGGATCTCCGAGGTACCCGCCCCGATTTCATACAGCTTGGCGTCCCGCCACAAGCGGCCCAGCGGGTAGTCGTTGATGTAGCCGTTGCCACCGAAAATCTGGATGCCCTCGCCGGCCATCCAGGTGGCTTTTTCAGCGCACCACAAGATGACCGAGGCGCAGTCCTTGCGCACCTGTCGCACGTGCTCGGAGCCGAGCGCGTCGAGGTTTTTGCCGACGGTGTAGCAATACGCCCGCGCGGCCTGCAGCACGGTGTACATGTCGGCCACCTTGCCCTGGATCAGCTGAAACTCGCCGATGCTCTGGCCAAACTGCTTGCGGTCGTGGATGTAAGGCACCACGTTGTCCATCACCGATTGCATGATGCCCACCGGCCCGGCGGCCAGCACGGCACGCTCGTAGTCGAGGCCGCTCATGAGCACACGCGCGCCGCCATTGAGCGTGCCCAGCACGTTGTCCACCGGCACCTCGACGTTGTTGAACACCAACTCGCCGGTGTGGCTGCCGCGCATGCCGAGCTTGTCGAGCTTTTGGGCGATGCTGAAACCGGGCATGGCCTTTTCGATGAGGAAGGCGGTGACACCCCGTGCCCCCAACTCGGGTTCGGTCTTGGCGTAAACGACCAGTGTGTCCGCGTCGGGGCCGTTGGTGATCCAGAACTTGCTGCCATTGAGCACATACACACCGCCACGCTCTTCGGCCTTGAGCTTCATGCTGATGACGTCGGAGCCGGCATTCGACTCGCTCATCGCAAGCGCGCCCACGTGCTCGCCGCTGACCAGCTTGGGCAGGTACTTCTTGCGCTGCGCTTCGTTGCCGTTGCGCTTGATCTGGTTGACACACAGGTTGCTGTGCGCGCCGTAGGAGAGGCCCACGCTGGCCGAGGCTCGGCTGATCTCTTCCATCGCAATCATGTGGGCCAGGTAGCCCATGCCAGCGCCGCCGTACTCCTCGCCCACCGTCACGCCGAGCACACCGAGGGCGCCCATCTTGCGCCACAGGTCCATCGGGAACTGGTCGCTTTTGTCGATCTCGGCGGCGCGCGGGGCGATCTCGGTTTGCGCAAACTCGCGCACGCTGTCGCGCAGGGCATCAATGTCTTCACCGAGCTGAAAGTCGAGGCCGGGCAGGTTCATGGTGTCTCCAGTTCGTCAGGCGGTTTTTTTACCAGCATCAGCCAGCAGGCGCTTGGCTTCTTTTTCGTGCGTGCGCACCTCATCGAGCGTGATGCTCAGGTCGGTCATTTGCTGCTCAAGCTGCGCGCGGTGCAAGGCCAGCACGCTCAAGAATTTTTTCAGCTGCGCCTGCGTGTCACGCGGCGACTCGTACATGTCGACCAGCTCCTTCACCTCGGACAAGGTGAGGCCGAGCCGCTTGCCGCGCAGCGTGAGCTTCAAACGCGTGCGGTCGCGCGGTGTGTAGACGCGGTTGCGGCCCTTGCGCTGCGGATTCAGCAAGCCGCAGTCTTCGTAGAAGCGAATGGCGCGGGTGGTGAGGTCGAACTCACGCGCCAGCTCGCCAATCGTAAAGGTGAGGCCGGCGGGCGGTGATACCTGGGTGACAGCGGTGGCGGGCATGGCTCCCTAGAATGACTTTCAATTGACGTATACGTAAAGTGTAGCCAACCCAGGCCATCTGCATGAACGCCCTCGAACACCAACTGAGCTACCCCTTCGGCGACACCTTGCCCGAGACCGGCGCCACGCTTGAGCTGCTGCCGGGCGTGCGCTGGGTGCGCATGGCCTTGCCGTTTGCGCTGGACCACATCAACGTGTGGCTGCTGCGCGATCAACTCGAAGGTCGCGAGGGCTGGACCATCGTCGACTGCGGCATCAGCAACACGGGCACCCGCGCCGCCTGGGAGCAGGTCTTCGAGAAAGAGCTGGGTGGCTTGCCGGTGCTGCGTGTGATCGTCACCCACCTGCACCCTGACCATGTGGGCCTGGCCTCGTGGCTGACCAAAAAATGGTCGACCGCCGAGCGCGAGTGCCGGCTGTGGATGAGCGCGACCGACTTCAACGCCGCGCGCATGGCCAGCAGCGCGACCGCGGGCACAGGCGTGATCTCGGCCACTTTCGCCGCCGGCCACGGCATCACCGACCCCGACACGCTGGAAAAGCTCAAGGGCCGCAGCGGTCACTATGCCGACCTGGTGCCCGAGGTGCCCGACCGCTTTCGCCGCATGATCGGTGGCGACGTGATCCGAATCGGCGGGCACGACTGGGTGTGTCACACCGGCTACGGCCACGCCCCCGAGCACATCTCGCTGCACTCGGCCAGCCAGGGCGTGCTGATCTCGGGCGACATGGTGTTGCCGCGCATATCCACCAACGTGGGCGTGAGCGAATCAGAGCCCGAAGGCGACCCGCTGCGGCGTTACCTCGAATCGGTAGAGCGCATGCGCGCCCTGCCGGCCGACACGCTGGTGCTGCCCTCGCACGGCAAGCCCTTCCGTGGCTTGCACACCCGCATCGACCAGCTGAAGACACACCACGACGAACGTTTTGTCGAGGTGCTGCAAGCCTGCGCCGAGGCGCCACACAGTGCGGCCGACCTGCTGCCGGTGCTGTTCAAGCGCAAGCTCGACCTGCACCAGACCACGTTTGCCATGGGCGAGTCGATCGCTCACCTCAACACGCTGTGGCATGCCGGCAAGCTGGTGCGGTG
>JBKJJF010000142.1:0-18190 GCA_046598195.1 Rhizobacter sp.
GTTGGCCTTGGCGTGTTGCCAGCCCAGGCGCAGCGTTTCTGCTGCCGGGATCGTGGCTTTGTCTGACTCGTAAGGGTTCAGGCCACGCAACAAACCCGTCATCACCTGCGCCACCGAGCGGGTGCGCTGCGCTTCTTGTGTGGCCAGGCGCCACTGCCAGCTGGCCACACCCATGCCGAGCAGCAGCGTGACCATCACGGCCGCCAGCGCCAACACCTGCACCCGATTGCGCTGCGCAAACTTGGCGGCCCGGTAGCCGAAGGTGTCGGGTTGCGCGCTCACCGGCAGGTGGTCGAGATGGCGCTGCACGTCGTCGCGCAGCTCTTGCACCGTGGCGTAGCGCTCGCATGGTGACTTTTTCAAGGCCTTGGCGACGATGGTTTCCAGGTCACCGCGCACGGCCTGCTGCAACGCCTTGAGGCTCGTGCCGCGCGAGAAGGCCGCATCGGGCGATTCGCGCAGCGCCGTCGTCAGGCTGCGTGGCGGCTCTTCGACGATGGCGCGCGCCATCGCGGCCACACCGCGCGAGGTGCTGGCGTAGGGCCGGGCCCCACTCAGCAGGCCGAACAGCACCACGCCGAGGGCGTACACATCGGTGGCGGTGGTGATGGCCTGGCCTTCGATCTGCTCGGGCGCCGCGTATTCGGGCGTGAGGCCGGCGGCGCCGGCGCGGGTGAGCTCGGTCAGTTCGTTGCCGTCGTCGTCATCGCCCAGCAGCTTGGCCACGCCGAAGTCGAGCAACTTCACGTGGCCGTTGTCGCTCACAAGGATGTTCGCCGGCTTCAGGTCGCGGTGCACCACCAGGTGGGCATGCGCATAAGCCACCGCCTCGCACACCTGCATGAACAGGCGCAGCCGCTCGTTGATGCTGAGCTTGCGCGCATCACACCAGTGATCGATGCGTTCGCCCGCCACGTATTCAAGCACCAGGTAGCGTGTGCCGTCGGGCTTGAGGCCGGCATCGAGCAGCTGGGCAATGTGCGGGTGCGACAAACGCGCCAAAAACTCGCCCTCGCGTGCAAACCGCGCTTGCGCTTGTGCGCCCATGCCCCCCGCGTGCAGCAGCTTGATGGCCGCACGCCCGCTGTAAAGCCCGTCGCCGCGCGTGGCCAGCCACACCTGGCCCATGCCGCCTTGGCCGATGGGCTCGCGCAGCTCCCAGGCGCCCAGGCGCATGCCGGCGTGTTGCGCTTCGGCGGGCAGGGGAGAGGCGTTGTCGCCCAGAAAGTCATTCGCTTCGGCCGCCTGGTCGGCGTCGATCATCGCCCGCAGGCGAGGGTAGAGCGTGGGGTGTTCGGCTTGCACCCGCTGCAGCTCGGCCTCGCGTTGCGTCAGCTCGGCCGCGGCCCAGCGGTCAAACAGTGCCAGCACCTCTCGCCATGCTGCCGTCGATGGCGCTGGCGTGGCCATCGCCTCAGGCGCTCAGGTAGTCGAACAGAAAGGCGCGCGCACGCCGCCAGTCGCGCTTCAGCGTGGGCACCGACAGCCCCATCACCTCGGCGATTTCTTCCATCGTCATGCCGCCGAAGTAGCGCATCTCCACCAGCTTGTGGCCGCGCTCATCCACGCGGCCCAGGGCCTGCAGCGCTTCGTCCACGCTGAGCGCATCGGGCTGGTTTGGCAGGTCTTCGAAGGCAGCGGTGCTGAGCGTCACATCGGCCACACCGCCGCCGCGCTTTTGCGCCGCACGTTCGCGCACGTGGTCGACGATCACGCTGCGCATCACGGCGCTCGCATAGCCGAAGAACTGTTTGCGGCTGCCGGTGTTCAAGCCGCCGTCGCAGCGCAGCCAGGCGTCGTGCACGATGGCCGAAGGGTCGAGCGTGATTGGCCCGGCCTTGGCCAGGTGGGCGCGAGCGAGGCGCTTCAGGTCGTTGTAGAGCAGGGTGTACAGGCGGTCGCGGGCGCTGCTGTCGCCCGCTTGCACTTGTTCCAGCAACACTGTGATCTCGCTCATGCGGTTGATTCTAGGCAGCGCCTCTATCGAACCTAGGGGGATCCTTTTTGCTGCGGGCCTGCGTCTGTACATGCAGGAGCTCATGTCGGGCCTCCCCATCAACACAAGGAGTTATTCACCATGCCAAATCTCAGCAACCCCAAGCTGAAAATTCAATCCACCACGGGCTCTGACCAGATGACGGTTTCGGCCAGCGTCAAGGTGACGTTCTTGCCGGAGGAGCTGCACATCATTCAAGTCCTGAGCTTGAAGTGCAAGCTGGCGTGCAAGGTGTGGAGTGAAGACGGTGGTTTCAATGGGCCGGATGACCCGTTGTTCTCCCTCGCCACGAAGACCATCACCAAGAACGGCACCTATGACTTCAAACCTCGCCTCATCGACCGCAGCGTGCTCGATGAGGACTGGGAAGGCAACGACGAGCTGTACGCCAAGTTTGGCGTGAAGGCGGTCGGGTTCCCCATGTCAGACGAGACGCGTTCTTTGACGCAGGTCGGCAACTACTGAGCCCGGCCCTTCGGGGCCCTGAGCTTCCTTGACGGCATGGAACCGGTTGTCCCGGATAATCCCGGGTTTCCGGTTCCACCAGCGAGAAGCTCCCCCCATGGCCCAGTACGTCTTCACAATGAACCGCGTCGGCAAGATCGTGCCGCCGAAGCGCCAGATCCTCAAGAACATCTCCCTCAGCTTCTTCCCCGGGGCCAAGATCGGCATGCTGGGCCTGAATGGCTCGGGCAAGTCGACCCTGCTCAAGATCATGGCCGGTGTCGACAAAGACATCGAGGGCGAAGCCACCCCCATGCCCGGCCTGAAGATCGGCTACCTGCCCCAAGAGCCGGTGATGAACCCCGACCAGACCGTGCGTGAAGCGGTGGAAGAGGGCATCGGCGGCGTGCTGGCCGCCAAGAAGCGCCTCGACGAGGTGTATGCCGAATACGCCGCCGAAGACGCTGATTTCGACAAACTCGCCGCCGAGCAGGCTGAGCTCGAAGCCGTGATCTCGGCCGCAGGCTCTGAAAACACCGACCTGCAACTCGAACTGGCCGCCGACGCGCTGCGCCTGGCCCCGTGGGACGCCATCATCGGCAAGCTCTCCGGCGGTGAAAAGCGCCGTGTGGCGCTGTGCCGCTTGCTGCTCAGCAAGCCCGACATGCTGCTGCTCGATGAGCCCACCAATCACTTGGATGCCGAATCGGTTGACTGGCTTGAGCAGTTCCTGCAGCGCTTCCCTGGCACCGTGGTGGCCATCACCCACGATCGTTACTTCCTCGATAACGCCGCCGAGTGGATTCTTGAGCTCGACCGCGGATCGGGCATCCCCTGGAAGGGCAACTACTCCACCTGGCTTGAGCAAAAAGAAGGCCGCCTGGAGCAAGAGCAAAAGACCGAAGACGCCCGCACCAAGGCGATGAAGAAGGAACTGGAGTGGGTGCGCCAGAACCCCAAGGGCCGCCAGGCCAAGAGCAAGGCGCGTCTGGCGCGTTTTGAAGAGCTCTCTGACGTCGACTACCAGAAGCGCAACGAGACCAACGAAATCTTCATCCCGGTGGGCGAGCGCTTGGGCCACGAAGTGATCGAGTTCGAGAACGTGACCAAGAGCTTCGGCCACCGTGTGCTGATCGACGACCTGAGCTTCAAGGTGCCGGCGGGCGCCATCGTCGGCATCATCGGCCCCAACGGCGCCGGCAAATCGACGCTGTTCCGCATGATCTCGGGGCAAGAAAAACCCGACAGCGGCAACGTGAAGATCGGGCCGACCGCCAAGCTGGCCTTTGTAGACCAAAGCCGTGAATCGCTGAGTGCCGAAAAGACCGTGTGGCAAGACGTGTCGGGTGGGCTCGACAACATCATCGTCGGCAAGTTTGTGATGCCCTCGCGTGCCTACATCGGCCGCTTCAACTTCAAGGGCAACGACCAGCAGAAGCTGGTGGGCAGCCTCTCGGGTGGTGAGCGTGGTCGCCTGCACCTGGCCAAGACGCTGTCGCAGGGCGGCAACGTGCTGATGCTCGACGAACCGTCAAACGACCTCGACGTGGAAACCCTGCGCGCGCTGGAAGACGCGCTGCTGGAGTTCGCCGGCAGCGTGATGGTGATCTCCCACGACCGTTGGTTTCTCGACCGCATTGCCACCCACATCCTGGCCTGCGAGGGCGACTCGAAATGGAACTTCTTCGACGGCAACTACCAGGAATACGAGGCCGACAAGAAGCGGCGCCTGGGTGAAGAAGGTGCGCGGCCGAAGCGGGTGCGTTTCAAGTCGATCTGAGGTCGGCGCGGCGAGGGCGTTCTTTCTGGACGCAAAGGGCGCGAAGAAAGACGCAAAGAACGCAAAGGGAATGACAAGGCTTTTTTGGCGACCTTTGCGTCTGCCTTTGCGATCTTTGAGTCCAAAAGAAGGCATCGCACGCCTCCCCAGAACGTAGTCTTGACGCCGCTGCCCAGCGGCCAGACCATGCTCGCTCCCTAAGGAGACGAGCCATGGTCACCCGCAAGAAGACAACCAAGAAACCCACCGCGCTCTTCATGCGGGTTGCCCGACCCGACCCGCCCGACTCGCGTGACCGGCCGTTTCGGCCCAATGTGGGCCGTGCGCCGGCAACCACGCTGTTCCCGGCGCTGGGCTTGCCAGTCAAGAACCAGGGCGACACCATGGCCTGCACTGGCTTCGGCCTGTCGCTGGTGGTCGAGCACCTGTTGCGCAGTGCACGACGTGAAACCAAGCCCGCCATTTCGCCCTTCATGCTGTATTCGATGGCGCGGCGCTACGACGAGTTTCCGGGCTCGGTGCAAGACAAGGGCTCCAGCTTGCGCGGTGCGCTCAAGGGCTGGTTCAAGCACGGCGCCTGCTACGAAAACTTCTTCCCCGGGTTGGAGATGCCGCCTGCCAGCAAAAAGCTTTCGGAAGACTGGTGGTTCGACGCCGTCAAGCGCCCGCTCGGCGCCTACTACCGCATCGACACCCAGTCGATCACCGACATGCACGCCGCACTCAACGAGGTGGGCATCCTCTACGCGAGCGCTGGTTGCCACACCGGCTGGGACGAAGGCAGCAACCTGCCGGCGATGAAACGGCGCCCGACTTCGTTCAAAGGTGTGTGGGAGATTCCGGTGCAAGGCGGCGAGGCCGACCACCCCGGCCATGCGTTTGCCATCGTCGGCTACAACGAGCGCGGTTTTTTGATCCAGAACTCATGGGGCCCCGGGTGGGGCTCACACGGTTATGCCATCTTTGGCTACGACGACTGGCTGCGCAATGCCATGGACTGCTGGGTGGCCCAGCTCGGCGTGGTGACACGTGACCACACCGCCATCTCAAAATCGATCTCCCTGCGCACCGACGCGCAGGGCCGTGTGGCGCTGGCGGCCAGCGAGGTGCTGCGCAACCGCGAAATTTCGCCCTTCATCATCAACATGGGCAACAACGGTGCGCTCAGCAACTCGGGCGTATTTCGCACCCAGCCCGATGACGTGCGTGCGCTGGTCGACGTGCACCTCGCCCAGGCGCGCAAGACCTGGGGCCTTGAAGACGAAGTGGTCGACGTGTGCATCTACGCCCACGGCGGCTTGGTCGGTGAGAGCAAGGCGGCCGACATCGCTGCGCAGTGGATCCCGATGCTCTACGAGCACAAGATATTCCCGATCTTCCTGATGTGGGAGACCGACTTTTTTTCGACCCTGCTGCACAGCATTGAAGACGCGGTCAAAGACATCCCGCGCACGACCGGCTTCTCGCCCAAGAACTGGTGGAACCAGCGGCTGGAGCGCCTGCTGGCGCGCCCCGGCACCCTGCTGTGGGGCGAGATGAAGCAAAACGCTGACGCGATGAGCGCCTACAAACCCGACGTGCCCGACGACGAGCAAGCCGGTGGCGTGCTGCTGTACCGCCACTTCAAGCACGCGGTGGCCAACAAGAAAATCCGCATGCACTTTGTCGGCCACTCAGCGGGCAGCATCGTGGCGGCTTTTATGATTGACCGGCTGGCGCAAGAGGGCATGAAGTTCGAGTCGATCAGCTTCATGGCACCGGCCGTGAAGCTCTCGACCTTTGACGAACGGCTGCGCCCGCACCTGGAGTCGGGTGTGGTCAAGCGTTACCAGCAGTTCCACCTGACCGACCATGCCGAGCAAGACGACGGCAGCTGCGGCCCCTACCGGCGCTCGCTGCTGTACCTCGTGAGTGAGTCTTTCGAGGGTGGCAGCACCACGCCCATTCTGGGCATGCAGAAGTTTTTTGAGGGCTACGCGAAGAAGCTGCCGCACACCACGGTGCACGTGGCACCAGGGCCGGTCAGCGCGAGCACCACGCACTCGGGCTTCGACAACGACCCGGGCACACGTGCCCAGGTGGTGAAGTTCATTCTGGGGAAGTGATCGGCGCCGAGAGAACTGCGCGAACTCGCTCGGCCTGGCTTTCGCTCAAACGCTGGGTGGCTTGAACCAGATCGAGCTGGCGGCGCGTGAACTCGCGGTACAGCGCGGCGTGCTCGGGGCCGAGCGTGGTGAAGGCCGCCAGGTGGCGCGCGATCACGCCGGCGTCACCCCGCGAGAGGGGCCCGGCGACTGCGGCCGACAAGCCCTTGTTGGCAGCAGCGTCGAGCGCGCCACGTGCCATCGGCAACAAGGCTTGCAGCGCCTGCGCTTCGTTGATGCCGAAGCTGCGCCACACCGTCACCGCCTCGCTCAACATCGACAACAAGAAGCTCGCGGCGTAGCTGGCGCTGCCGTGGTACAGCGCCCGTGCGCCGGGTGGCAGGCGCAGTGGGTGCATGCCGAGCGTGTGGGCGAGCTGCTGCAGTTGCGCTTCGAGCGCGGGCGGCCCTTCGATGGCCACGCTGCTGCCCGCCAGCAGCTCGATGGCATGTTGGGGGTCAGAAAAAATCTGCAGCGGGTGAAAGCCACCGATCTCGGCGCCCGCATCGGCCGCCGGCTGCAACACGCTCACCTCGGTGGCGCCGCTGCAATGCACCACCGCCTGCCCTGCGCGCCAGGGCAGCTGGGCGGCGAGGGGTGCGATTGCGTCGTCGCTGACGGCGAGGAACACCAGGTCGGCTTGCGCGGCGGTGGCCGTGTCGACCGCCTCGCAGCCGTGCACTCGCGCGGCCAGGTGCTGCGCGCTGGTGGCGTGGCGGCTGGCCACCTGGTTGACGGCCACACCGTGTTGGCTCAGCGCCTGCGCGAGGGCGCTGCCGAGCCTTCCTGCACCGATGAACGCGATGCTGCCCACGGGGGTGGCCTCAGGCGGTTTGCACGGGTTTGTCGCGCGCCAGCTCGCCGCCGAGCGCGTCGATCAACTGCGGGAACAGCAGGCTCAGCTCGCCGGTGGTGATGGCCACGTCGGTGTCGAAGCCGTTGTCATCCTTCCCAGTCGATGTGGCGCCTTCGAGCGCCACGTCGAGCAGCTTGATCTTCTTCACCGTGCCGGCTTCGTTGAGCACGAAGGAGACGCGGCTGTTCCAGGTCATGGCCAGCGAGGTGGGCAGCTTGCCTTGGGCGATGTGCTCGCCGACCTCTTCGATGTCGAGCGTGTGGCGGGCGTAACGCACCAGCGCCTTTTCGCTGTCGGGTTGTTTCAGCTCGCACTCGCGGTCGATGGTGAAACCGGCCGGCGCTTCGCGGCTCTTCAGCCACTCGGCCATGGCGGTGGCGGGTGAGAGTTCGGTCTGCAAGAGGGTGAGGGTGATGCCACCGCCCAAAAGCTCGACCAGCATGCTGACGATGCGGTCAGACGCCTTCACGCTGCCCGCACCCACCACCACCAGCTTGGCGCGCGGGTCGATCCACACCACCGTGGTGGAGCGTTTGGGGAAGGCGCGTGGCAGCAAGCTATGCACGATGTCTTCTTTCAGCTCGCGGGCCTTCTTGCCCTTGGGGCGGCGGCCGGTGTCGGCTTCGATCTTTTCGAGCTGCGCCTCCAGCGTGTTTTTCACCACCTGGCTGGGCACGGCCTTGCGTTCGATGCTCAGCTTGAGGATGAGCTGGCCGCCCACGCCTTCCATCAGCACGCCGTTCTTTTCGCCACGCGGCTCGACCCAGCCGATGGACTCTTGTTGCGAAGCGCCGCATTCGACAAAACGGCCGGCGTCGAGGCGGGCCTCGATCTCGGCGCTGGTGGGCGGCTCCCAAGGGCCGATGCGGTAGAGGAGAGCGTTTTTGAACATGGAGGCAGGCGAGGTTGGGGGGCGGATTGTAGGTGTCCGCCGCTCACGCAAGGGCCTCGGCCCGAGGGTTTGCCCGCACGCATGACCGGCAGATGCCCGGTTGACAAGGGTGTGCTTGCTGTCTATAAAATAAACATTCTTAAAACTACAATAATAGAATAAACGTTCCAAAAGTGTTCTACAAAAGTGGCGCCAAGCCTGGACGCCACAAGGAGACGTCGATGAAGCTCACCCGCCCTTCGTTTGGGGCGCTGCCGCACCTGGCAGTCGCCCTCTTGTCTTTGTCGCTCTGTGCCTTCCAGGCGCCAGCACGTGCTGATGGCCCTGGCTTGCCCAACCTCAGCTACAGCAGCAGCGAGGTCTTCAACCCCCTGGTCATCTTGAACAGCGATGTGTCGGGCAGCGCCCGCGGGCACGGCACGGTGCAGATGGTCAACGGCTATCTCTTCGTGCCCTTTGGCCGCGACTCGGGCGCTTCAGGGGGCGGTTTTTCTTTCTACGACATGTCGAACCCGCGCGCGCCGGTGAAGGTGTCACAGACCAACGTGACGGCCTTGCGCGAGCCGCACGGCTTCGGGTTCAGCAACAGCTACCCGGGCCGCTACGTGGTGATGCAGTCGATCAGCGGCATCCAGTTCTGGGACATCACCAACGCGCTCGCGCCCACGCTGCTCAATTCGATGACGCTGCCCGGCATCGCCGAATCCGATTACAACCTGGGTGCCTGGTGGGCCTTCTGGCAAGCGCCGTATGTGTACGTGGGCGGCTCGGGCAACGGCATCTACGTGGTCGACGCCACCGACCCTCGCAACCCGACACTGGTGACACAAGTCAGCACCAGCAACTGGGGCGGCTTTCGTGTCGGGCCGGTGTTCGCCGTCGGCAACCTGCTGATCGGCACCCACAACGAGGGCTCAGGCATCGTCTCGCTGGACATCAGCAACCCGCGCGATCCGAAGGTGATCGCATCGACCACCGGGAATGCGGCGCACTACAGCACCATGGTCAACGGCGAGCGTGTCATCACGGCGGGCATTGACAACCGGCTGCACGTGCACGACATCACCGACCCGCGCACGTTCCCGCAAGTGGCCCAGTCGGCCGACATCGGCGGGCGTGGCGGTTATGTGTCGACCCAACGTGGTTTTGCCCACGCCGGCTTCTCGACCAAGTACGCCAAGGTCAATCTCACAACGGGTGCCATCGTCGGCACCGGCACCTCCAACATCGCCAACCGCGACGAAGACTTCGGCACCGTCATTGGCAACCTGGTGATGGTCGGCAACGACCACGGCAATGGCAGCGCGATCATGCCGCACCAGACCGGGCCGATCACTGGCTCGGCGGCGGTCAACATGGTCTCGCCGAAGAACAATGCGACCAACCAGGCGGTGACCAGCCGCGTCGGCATCACGCTCACCGACCAGATTGATTTGCGCACGGTGTCGGGCAGCAGCTTCATCGTGCGGCCGCTGGGTGGCTCGGCCATCTCCGGCAAATACAGCGGGCAGTCGGGCATTCTCAACTTCTCGCCCGACGCGCCGTTGCTGCCCGGCACCACCTATGAAGTGGTGGTCACCGCGGGTGGCATGAAAGACGATGTGGGCCTCGGCGTGGCCGCGTTCAGCTCGCGCTTCAGCACCGCCGGCACCGCGCCGGGCGTGGCCTGCACGCTGGGCACCCGCACGCCAGCGCTGTTGGGCAGCACGGTGTCGTTCAGCCCGGCGAGTGCCAGCGGCGCCAACCTGCAGTACGCGTGGAACTTCGGTGACGGCACCAGCACCGCTTTCTCAAGCAACGCCTCGGCCAGCCGCGTGTATGCGGCGCCAGCGCACTACGCGGTGGTGCTCACGGTGCGCAGCGGCAGCGTCACCAGCACCTGCTCGGCCACACAAACCATTCACACACAACCCACGGCCACGGCGCCACGCTCGTCGAGCACGATTGCTTTTGATGCCGGGCGTAACCGCGTGTGGGTGGTCAACTCCGACAACGATTCGGTGACCGCCATCAACGCGGCCAACAACACCCGCCTGTTCGAGCAGGCGGTGGGCCTGAACCCGCAGACCCTGGCGCAGGCGCCTGACGGCCGCATCTGGGTCACCAACCACGGCTCGGGCAGCATCAGCGTGCTCGACCCGAGCAGCGGCGCGGTGGTGCAGACCATCACACTCGGCCTGGGCACACGCCCCTTCGGCGTGGTGTTCAGCCCGCTGGGCACGGCTGCCTTCGTCACGCTGCAAGGCTCGGGGCGGGTGCTCAAGCTGCACCCGAGCACCGGCGCCGTGCAGGGCACGCTCACGGCGGGCAGCTCGCCGCGCGGCCTGGCCATCTCGGGTGACTCAAACCGCCTGCTCGTCACACGCTACATCTCGCCGGTGGACCGTGGCGAAGTGGTCGAGGTGAACACCAGCGCCTTCGTGGTGACGCGCACCTTCACGCTCGCCACCGACCCGGGCCCTGACACCGAAGCCAGCGGCCGCGGTGTGCCCAATTTCCTGAGCGCGGTAACCATCCAGCCCGACGGAAAACGCGCCTGGGTGCCGTCGAAGAAAGACAACACCCTGCGCGGCACCTTCCGTGACGGCAACCCGCTTACCTTCGAGAGCACGGTGCGCACCATCGTCTCGCAGATCGACCTCGACACCAACGCCGAGGTGCTGAGCGCGCGCCGCGACCTGAACGACCGCGACATGGCCAACGCCGTGGCCTTCACGCCGCTGGGTGACTACGCCTTCATCTCGACGCAAGGCACCAACCAGATCGAGGTGATGGATGTGTACAGCCGCCAGCTGGGCACGGGCATCGTCAACGTGGGCCGCGCCCCGCGCGGGCTGCTGGTCACGCCGAATGGCCGGCTCTACGTGCAGAACTTCATGTCGCGCAACGTCGGTGTGTACGACGTGAGCGGCCTGCTCAACGCCACCAGCAACAACGTCACCAAGCTGGTCGACATCGCGGCGGTGAGTGGCGAAGCCTTGCCGGCGGCGGTGTTCAACGGCAAGCGCATCTTCTACAACGCCGACGACCGGCGCATGAACCGCGACAAATACATCTCTTGCGCCAGCTGCCACCAAGACGGCGGGCACGACGGGCGCACCATGGACTTCACCGACCGTGGTGAAGGCCTGCGCAACACCGTGCCGCTCAACGGCCGCCGCGGCATGGGCCAAGGCCGTGTGCACTGGACCGGCAACTTCAACGAGATACAAGACTTTGAGCACGACATTCGCGGCGCCTTCGGGGGCACCGGCTTCCTCACCGATGCGCAGTTCAACACCGGCACGCGCAACCAGCCCTTGGGCGACTCGAAGACCGGCCTCAATGCCGATCTCGACGCCCTGGCGGCGTATGTGAGTTCGCTCAACAGCGTGGGCCGCAGCCCTTTCCGCAACGCCGACGGTTCGCTCACCACCGCCGCCGTGGCCGGCCAGCAGGTCTTCAACGGCAGCGGCCAGTGCGCCAGCTGCCACTCGGGCACCGATTTCACCGACAGCGCGGGTGGTGTGCTGCGTGATGTGGGCACCCTCAAGGCCTCGTCGGGCCGGCGCTTGGGCGCCACGCTCACCGGCCTGGACACGCCCACCCTGAAGGGCCTGTGGGACACCGCTCCCTACCTGCACGACGGCTCGGCGGCTACCTTGCGCGATGTGCTGACCACCGCCAACCCGAGCGGGCGCCACGGCACCACCGCCGGGCTCAGCGCCACACAGTTGGACCAGCTCGTCGCCTACCTGCAGCAGATCGACGACGGTGTGGATGCCACCACGCCGGTGGCCCTCAGCAACCTGTCGGTGCGCGACACCGCCAACGCTGCCGACTGGTCGGTGCAGAACAGCCTGCAAAACGGTGCCGTGCAGTACGGCGACCGCACCTACACCTTCACCACGGTGCCGAGCATCGTGCTGGGTGGGCGTTGGATTCGCACGGCCAACGATTCGAAGAGCTTCACCGCCGACCCGACCGTCAGCTTCAACATCAGCCAGGCGGCCGATGTGTTCGTGGCCATCGACGACCGTGTCGGTGCACGAGCGTGGATGACCGGCTGGACCAACACCGGCCAGAAGCTCGTCAACAACGAGGGCGAGCCCAAGAGCTTCACCCTGTTCCGCAGAAACTTCCCCGCAGGCGCCGTGAGCCTCGGGCCGGCCAGCTCGGCGGGCGGCATGTACACGGTCATCGTCAAATAAGGAGACCCCCATGTTCAATCTGAATCGCTGGCGCGCAGGCGCCTGGCTGGCAGCGCTGTTGCTCGCTGCTGGCGTCGCCCAGGCCGCCAGCGTGCCGGCCGGCTTCAACGACCGGCAAGTCGCCACCGGCCTCACCAGCCCGACCTCGATGGCGGTGATGCCCGACGGGCGTGTGCTCGTTGTGCAGCAAAACGGCGTGGTGCGCATCATCAAAAACGATGTGATGCTGGCCACTCCCTTCTTCACCGCACCCAACGTCGATTCGAGCAACGAGCGTGGCTGCCTCGGCGCCGTGCCCGACCCGGCGTTTGCCAACAACCGTTTTGTCTACCTCTACTGCACCACCCGCGTGGGCACCGTGGCCCGCAACCGTGTGTTGCGTGTGACCGAGGCCAACGATGTGGTGGTGGCCGGCAGCGAGCGTGTGATCTTCGAGCTGCCCGATGTGCCCAGCGCCACCAAGTGGCACATGGGCGGCGCCATGCGCTTCGGCACCGACGGCAAGCTCTACGTGGCCGTGGGCAACCATGAAGACAGCCCGCAGCCGGTCGCCAGCTCGACCTCGCAGAACCTGGCCAGCGCCTTCGGCAAGATCCTGCGCATCAACGCCGATGGCACGGTCCCGAGCGACAACCCCTTCTTCACCACGCCGTCCAATGCCTACAAGGCGGTCTGGGCGCTCGGCTTTCGCAACCCCTTCGTGCTCGACATTCAGCCCGGCACCGGCCTCACCTACATCGGTGACGTTGGCCAGGGCAGCTGGGAAGAAGTGAACCGCGGCCAGGCCGGTGGCAACTACGGCTGGCCGGCGGTCGAAGGGTCGAGCAGCAACACCAACTACCTCAACCCCGTGTACGCCTACTCGCACAGCGAGGGTTGCTCCATCACGGGCACCGCCTTCTACAACCCCACGACAGCGCAGTTCGGTGCCAGCTACGTGGGGCGTTTTTTCTTCGCTGATTTTTGCAACGGCGCGATCAAGTACTTCAACCCCTCCACACCCAACACGGTGACGACCTTCGCCAGCGGCATCGGCAACCCGACCAACATCGGCGTCGCCCCTTCGGGCGCGATGTATTACCTGGCGCGCAACCAGGCCACCGGCACACCCTCACCCGGCGCCGGCACCGTGGGCAAGATCACCTTCACCGGCAGCCAGGCACCGCGCATCACGCAGCAGCCGCAGAGCCAGACGGTCTACGTGGGCACCGCCGCCACCTTCGCGGCCGCGGCCGACGGTGCCACCGGCTTCCAGTGGCAGCGCAACGGCGCCAACATCAGCGGTGCCACCAGCGGCAGCTACACGCTCGCCACCACCACCGTCAACGACACCGGCGCGCGCTTTCGCGCCGTGGCCAGCAACAGCTTCGGCAGCGTGACCACCGACGAAGCCACGCTCACGGTGACGACCAACCGCTCGCCCACCGCGCGCATTGACACGCCTTCGGCCACCACCGGCTTTGCCAGCGGCGACATCATCAGCTACAGCGGCGTGGGCACCGACCCCGAAGACGGCAACCTCGCCGGTGCCAACCTCACTTGGAAGGTTGACTTCCAGCACGACACGCACGCACACACCTTCATCACGCCGGTGGCCGGCAGCAGCGGCCAGTTCACCGTGCCCGACTTCGAGGCCAGCGAAGCCAACATGTGGCTGCGCATCACGCTCACCGTGCGCGACTCGTCGGGTGCCACGAACACGATCACGCGCGACATCTTCCCGCGCACGCAGCTGAGCAGCTTCCCGCTGATCGGCACGCCGGTGAACGGCTGGGGCCCGTATGAGGTGAACCGCAGCAACGGCGAGCAGGGCGCGGCCGACGGCGGGCAGATCTCGATCGGCGGCGTGCTCTACCAGCGCGGCCTGGGCGTGCATGCGCCGTCCGACCTGCGCTTCAACCTCAACCGCACTTGCTCGGGCAACTTCATCGCCGACCTGGGCGTGGACGACGAGGTGGGTGACAACGGCAGCGTGGTGTTCCAGGTTTATCGCGACGGCGTGCTGGCCTACACCAGCCCGGCGCTGACCGGCAGCTCGCTGCGCAGCACCGCCGTCGTGCCGGTGGCCAACACGGCCGAGCTGCGCCTGGTCGTCACCAACGGCGGCAACGGCGACGGCTACGACCACGCCGACTGGGCTGGTGCGCGTGTCACCGGCTGCGGCGCACCGCCGGCGGTCACGGTGTCGAACCTGCAGGTCTCAGACGGCGCCAACTCGGCCAACTGGTCGATCCAGAGCAACCTGCAAAACGGCAACGTGTCGTATGGCGACCGCACCTACACCTTCAGTGCCGTGCCCTCGGTGGTGGCGGGTGGGCGCTGGATTCGTGCGGCCAACGCGTCCAAGGCCTATGCCGGCAACCCGCTGGCCACCTTCAGCATCTCGGCCGCGGCCGACGTGTACATCGCCTTTGACAACCGCTCGCCGCTGCCCGCGTGGATCGACAGCAGCTGGGTCGACACCGGGGCCGACCTGACCATGGCCGAAAGCGCGACCGTCTCGCGCGGTTTCAGCCTCTTCAGGAAGCGCTTCAACGCCGGCACGGTGACGCTCGGGCCGTGGAACAACGCGGGCACCAGCATGTACACGGTGATCGTGAAGTAGGCCCAGGCGGCTTCAGGCGGAGGGCAGGCGCGGCTTGCGCCTGCCCGCCGTGGCCCGGCCCCTGTGGGCCGTCGCTCGTCGCAGCGGGCTTTCGAAATTGCCGGGGTGCTGGCCTCGCTCACCCCGATCTTCGTCACGCCCTTCATCGTTTGACATGAGAGGCTTGGCCCCGCTTGTCGGTACAAGTCCTGTCGATGGGTTAGGCGTCATCTCGCGGGCAACGATTCAACGCATTCTCGGGGACTGACGCAAGGGGCGAAAGAACGCGCGCAGGTCTTCGGCGAGTAGTTCTGGTTCTTCCATTGCGGCAAAGTGGCCTCCGCGCGGCATCTCCGTCCATCGCTGGATGTTGAAGAATCGTTCCGCCCATGCGCGCGGCGGTGGCAGAAGATCCTTGGGAAAGCTCGCGAAACCAGTGGGCACGTCGTTCGAGCCGGTCCAGTTCTTGATCATCTCGACGACCCACGTCAACTTGCCGGCGTTCGCGGAATCGTAGTAAAGCTCGAACGAAGAGCCAATTGTTTGTGTCGCCCAGTAGAGCGTGATGTTGGTAAGCAACTCGTCCTTCGTGAAACGAGACTCGACATCCCCATGACAGTCGCTCCACACTCTGAACTTCTCAACGATCCACGCCGCCAGCCCCGCTGGCGAGTCGTTCAGGGCCGCCGCCAGCGACTGCGGTCGTGAGCCTTGGATCATGGCGTATGCGCCTTCCTTCATCTGCCATTCCTGACTCTTGGCAACAAACTTCTCCTCCTCCGCGGACAAATCGTCGAACTTCTCGAACAGATGCGAATACGGCACATCGGTGAGGTGAATGCCGACGATCGAGTCAGAGTGGCTTCGGGCAAGTTGTTCGGTCACCGTGCTCCCCCAGTCGCCGCCGTGTGCTCCGTAGTGTTGGTACCCCAGCCGCTCGGTCATGAGGCTGTCCCAGAGTCCGGCGATCTTGAATCGAGTTCCGGCTTTTCGCGGTTTGTCTGACAACCCGTAGCCGGGCAGGCTAGGCACCACGACATCGAACGAGTCCCGCGGGTCACCACCGTGCGCAGCAGGATCCGTGAGAAGTGGAATGAGCTTTTGGAACCGCAGAAATGAATCAGGATATCCGTGCGTCAGCAGCAGGGGCAGCGGTCGATCGCCTTTGCCGCGCTCGTGCACGAAGTGAATGCCGATTCCGTCTATCTCGGTTCGATACTGCTGAAGCTTGTTGATAACGGCTTCTTGAGCAGACCAGTCGAAGTCTTCGATCCAGTACTTGACAAGTTCTCGAAGATACGAAGGGCTCGTACCGCGTTCCCAATCCTGTTCAAGAATTCCGTCCGCCCAACGGGTGGCTTGTAGGCGTTGTCGAAGGTCGTCGATTGTGTTCTTCGCGATATGAAGTTTGAAGGACTCAACGGACGCCTCCATTCCAGTCACGGCTGATTTTTTCGTACTCATGCGGTGCTCCTTGTGGGTTCGAGTTCGGCGTGCGCGGAGCCCGAACCTCAGAATTGCCGATTGCTGCGCGGCGAACAATAGGCGACGGGACAGTCAGTCTGTAGGACGGCGCCGACCAGCGAAGTGGAGTGATGACGCCTAGACGTTTGAGGTGAGCCGCAATCCACGGCTTGCAGTGGACTGTCGGCTCAACCGATTGGTAGGCATCGCAGAAATGCAGAGTCGTGCCCCTATGAACGTTAAGCGCGCTTGGAGCCGTCGGCGCTCGAATGCATGCACTTGCCTTGCCGTTGACCTGACACACGGCGAAGCCTCAGGCATATACGCGCCAGACGGACTGTCTGTATCTCTTTGAGAGCTTGGACGGGAGTGGATTTCGAGCCGAACTGGCGGTTGATGATCAGTTGGCAGTAGTTGACTACCCCGACCTCTTTCTCCGTGTCGGCCCGGCTAATTGAGGCCTAACCCGTCCGTAGAGGGGACTTGCCCCAGCAAACCGGGTAACGCCTCTCATTTCAAACGTTGGGACTCGGACAGCCAGACTGTCGCCGTTTCCACCTTACTCAATGCCGCTGCGGCGGCTTCTGCTCGATCAGTGTTTCAGTGTGCATCACGCATCGCCAATCTTCGCTCTCTGACTGAACCCAAGTCGAAGAGTCCGCCATCTCCTGCGTCGTGCTCTTGGCTTTGCCGCGGCTGGAGACACCCTGCTTGACCCGGTAGGTCACGACCGCTGTTGTGTCGTTCGGGAATACAACATCGATGTCGCTGAATTCGAACGAGGTCAACACCATGGCCCCTTGCTCTGCCATCTTCCGATAGCCGGCATGATCGAACTTCATAGTGCCATGCGAACTGACCATGAGAGCCGGCTCGCTGAGCAACGACACGGCTGTGTCTGAGTCTTGGTCAACCATCGATTGCCAAAACTTGGTCTCCAGGTCGATGAGGGTCTTGCTAGATGTACGCATTTTGTGCTCCTGTTGCAGAAGCCGCAATCTTGCTTGACGCGGCGCGCGTGTCGCTAGGTCAGAGGAGCGTATGCCGGTAGGGGTAGTCCTACGCCCATGCCTGCGTTGGCGCACTGGGGCCAAACCCCTCGCTCAAGCAGAGCGCCAACGGCCTGGCGTCCCGCCGTCGTCGGCCGCTTAGCTTTTCTGTGAAGGTGATTGGCATGGCAAGAGTTGCAAGAGGGTCAGAGAAACTGGAGTGGGGGAGGGAAGTTTTGGCGCGAGCGCAGACGGTGGAGCAGCTACGCCAAGCGCAGGCTGTAGTGCTGCCACTGGACTACGGATTGAGCCTGGAGCAAACGGCACCGGTGATTGGCCGCTCGGTGCCATGGACATGCCGGCTGCGCAATCGCTTCCTCGCTGGAGAGATCGTTGGGGACGGTCAGCGCATCTTCGTCCGCGCGTGGTCAAACCTCTCTGAAGTCTTCCTGGAACATCACGGCTCACTTGGTTCGAGGCTGCATAAAGGCCCAGACAACACTTGGTACAGCTATGCCCAGTGGCCAAGCGAAGCCACCCGCGACAACGCGTTTGCACTTCCCTCACGCGATCCAAAATCAATGGATTAAATGCGAGGCTCCGTGCTTGAGTGGCTTCCAGAAATCATTCTTGAGAGCGTCGCCGATTGTTTGGTTCTGGCCGAGCGGCACCCTGATGCCTAACCCTTCAATCGAGAGGACAAACAACGGCGGGTCAAGCTTGAGCGCTTTTGCCTGCGCACAGCCTCCGTTGTTTGCCTCTCATCTCAAACGTTAGGCGTCGCTGAACGAGAATCGCTCCAATTTCGCAAGGATCAAATCATGTTCGTTCTTGACGTTGCTATGACTATG
>JBKJJF010000287.1:0-8204 GCA_046598195.1 Rhizobacter sp.
GATGAACATCGAAAAGAAAAGCGTGAGGGCGTCGAGCTTCATGGGGACAGGCCCGCTACGACGGCCTCGTTCACTTGGTTTTCGGCACCGACTTTGAACAACTTGAGCACTCGGCGATCAGCCTCGCCGCGTTCCCCAGCCGGCCCACCACAGCGCGAGCGCACTCACCAGCACCATCGCGCCATAGGTCAGCATCTTGCCGTCACGGCCGGTCCACAACAGGCCGGCCACCAAGGCCATCGACGCCGCCAGCACCGCCCAGGCCGCCATGCGCCAGGGCGAAACGCCTTTGAGGTCACGCCACCACAGCAGCTTGGCCAGGAAGGCCGCCATCACCCCCACCCCCAGCGCCGGCGCAAAGAAGTTCAGCAGGTGCCACAGCCCATCCAACACGCCCATTGCGTCACGCTCCGTGAAAAGGCCCCAGCACAGCTGGTAACCAGGGGGAAGGCTTCAATTTTATAATCCGGGAATGAGCGTCTTCGCCCTCGGGCTGAACCACACCACGGCCCCTCTGGATTTGCGGGGTCGGTTTGCGTTCACGCTCGAACAACTGGCGCCCACTTTGCAGGAGTTTCGCAGCCGCGTGTACCGCAAGGGTGGCGAGCCCGAAGTGGCCCTGCTGTCCACCTGCAACCGCACCGAGCTGTACTGCGCGGCCGACGCCACCATGGTCGCACCCGCCGTCGACTGGCTGGCCGGTGTGGGCGGTGTGGCGAGCCAGCAGTTGATGCACCACGCTTATGTGCTTGAAGGCGGGGCTGCCGCGCGGCATGCCTTCCGTGTCGCAAGCGGGCTTGATTCCATGGTGCTGGGCGAGCCGCAGATTCTCGGCCAGATGAAGCAGGCGGTGCGTGAAGCCAGCACGGCCGGCACGCTGGGCACCACCTTGCACCAGATGTTCCAGCGTTCGTTTGCGGTGGCCAAAGACGTGCGCACTTCGACCGAGATCGGCTCCCATTCGATCAGCATGGCCGCTGCCGCAGTGCGCCTGGCTTCGCAGTTGTTTGAAGACCTGCACGACACCAAGGTGCTGTTTGTGGGTGCGGGCGAGATGATCGAACTCGTGGCCACGCACTTTGCCGCGCGTCAGCCCAAGGCCATGGCGGTAGCCAACCGCACGCTGGAGCGCGGCGAAAAACTCGCCGGCCGCTTTGGCGCCGAAGCGCTGCGCCTGGCCGACCTGCCGGCGCGCCTGGGTGAATTTGACGTGGTGATCTCCTGCACCGCCAGCTCGTTGCCCATCATTGGCCTGGGCGCGGTGGAGCGTGCGCTGAAGGCGCGCAAACACCGCCCGATGTTCATGGTCGACCTGGCCGTGCCCCGCGATGTGGAGCCCGAAGTGGCCCGCCTGTCCGATGTCTACCTCTACACCGTCGACGACCTCTCCGCGCTGGTGCAAAGCGCGGGCGAAAAGCGCCAAGCCGCCGTGCAGCAAGCCGAGGCCATCATCGAGAGCGGTGTGCAAAGCTTTGTGCACTGGCTGGGCCAGCGTGGCTCGGTGCCCTTGATCCAGGCGCTCAACGCTCAGGCCGACGACTGGCGTGCGGTGGAGATCGCCCGTGCGCGCAAGCTGTTGGCCAAGGGTGAAGACATCGACGCGGTGCTCGAAGCCCTCTCGCGTGGCCTCACGCAGAAGATGCTGCACGGCACGCTGGCCGAGCTGCACGCCGCCGATGGCGAGCACCGTGCCCAGCTGGCCCAAACCGTCTCGCGCCTGTTTCTGCGCGGCAACGCCCGCGACCCTTCAGACGACAAGCCCGGCAACAAATATTAGCGACGCTGCGCCCCGCCCTCCCTCGGCGGAGCGTTTGTGTGACTGGCCTTGCGGCCCGCACCCGGCTCCGACCTTCCCTCTTCCGGAGCCCGCATGAAAGACACCCTTCGCCAACAGTTCGAGCGCCTCGCCATGCGGCTGGCCGAACTCGACGCGACCCTCGCCGACCCGAGCGTGGCGAGCGACATGAACCGCTACCGTGCCCTCAGCCGTGAGCACGCCGAGGTCGACTCGCTGGTGCAACGTTTTCGCCAATACGAGCAACGCGAGCGCGATGCGGCATCAGCCCGCGACATGTTGGCTGAGGCCGACATGGCCGAGATGGCGCAAGAAGAGATTGCCAGCGCCGAGGCCGACATCACCCGCCTGCACGGCGAGTTGCAGGCCGCCCTGCTGCCACGCGACCCCGACGACGGCCGCAACGCGTTCCTCGAAATCCGCGCCGGCACCGGCGGCGACGAGTCGGCGCTGTTCGCCGCCGACCTGCTGCGCATGTACTTGCGCCATGCCGAGCGCCAGGGCTGGCGCACCGAGGTGATGTCGGAGAGCATGTCCGACCTCGGCGGCTACAAGGAAGTGGTGTTGCGCATCGTCGGCGACGACGTCTACGCCCGCCTCAAGTTTGAGTCGGGTGGCCACCGTGTGCAACGTGTGCCGACCACCGAAACGCAAGGCCGCATCCACACCAGCGCCTGCACCGTGGCCGTGATGCCCGAGCCTGACGAAGCCGAAGAAATCCAGCTCAACCCGGCCGAGCTGCGCATCGACACCTTCCGCGCGAGTGGCGCCGGTGGCCAGCACGTGAACAAGACCGACAGCGCGATCCGCGTCACGCACCTGCCCACCGGCATCGTCGCCGAGTGCCAAGACGACCGCTCGCAGCACCGCAACAAAGCCAAGGCCCTGGCCGTGCTCGCCGCACGCCTGCGCGAAAAAGACCGCAGCGAACGCGCTGCAAAAGAAGCCGCCACGCGCAAGGGCCTGATCGGCAGCGGTGACCGCAGCGACCGCATCCGCACCTACAACTTCCCGCAGGGCCGGCTGACCGACCACCGTATCAACCTCACGCTCTACAAGCTGCTGGCCATCATGGAAGGCGATCTCGACGACGTGCTCGCCGCGCTGCAAGCGGCGCGTGCTGCCGAACAGCTGGCCGAGCTCGAAGGGCGTGGCGCGTGAAGACGGTGGCCGAGGTGTTGACCCAGGCGCGCCGTGGTGGTGTTGACCGGCTCGACGCGCAGCTGCTGTTGATTCATGTGCTGGGGCGCACACGGAGCTGGTTGCTGGCCCACGACGATGCCGCACTGAGCGCCACCCAACAGCAACACCTGAGCCAGCTCCTCGCGCGACGCGCCAGTGGCGAGCCGCTGGCCTACCTGGTGGGCGAGAAAGAATTCCATGGACTCACGCTGCGCGTCTCACCCGCGGTGCTGGTGCCGCGCCCCGACACCGAAACCCTGGTCGACTGGGCGCTGGAGCTGCTGCGCGGCGCCAGCCACCCAAGCGTGCTCGACATGGGCACGGGCAGCGGCGCCATCGCCCTGGCGCTCAAACACGGTTGCCCGCAGGCCCGCATGAGCGCACTCGACGCCAGCGCCGACGCCCTCGGCGTGGCGCGCGACAACGCCGATCGCCTGAAGCTCGACATCCATTTGCTGCAAAGCGACTGGTGGCAAGGTGTTGCCGGGCAGCGCTTCGACATGGTCGTCAGCAACCCGCCCTATATCGCCGAAGGTGATGCGCACCTTGCGGCACTGCAACACGAACCCGTGCAGGCACTCACATCCGGAGCAGAGGGCCTGGACGCGCTGCGCCAGATCATCGTCGGCGCGCCGCAGTACCTGAATGCGAGCGCCTGGCTGTTGCTCGAACACGGCCACGACCAGGCGCCTGCCGTGGCCGGCTTGCTCGCCGCTGCGGGCTTCGGCGAGATCACGACGCGGCCCGATCTGTCGGGAACCGCGCGTTGCACGGGTGGAAGACGGGTCTGAAAAATCAAGTGTTGCGGCATTGCTGCACACCCCCCGAATGAACCATCCACCAAAGAGAGGATGAAGCCACACAGGCCCCGGCAAGCGGCGTAGCATCATCCACAACGTTGCCCGATAGGCGCAGTCTGGCCGGGCGTCCCGGAGAGCACCATGCGCAAAGTTGTCCGTTGCTTGGTTAGCACATTGGCCCTGGTGGCCACGCTTGTGCACGCCGGTTCGGGCGAGGGTTTGAAGACGCCGTTGGATCACCCCGCCTGGGAGGGCTTGAAGGGCCGGCTGAGCTTCGGCACCGTCGCACCGTTTCACGCTGAGCTGGGCAACAGCGCGTCAGAGCCACTGCGCATCCAGAGCCTGAGCCTGATGGGCGACTACTACCTCAGCCGCCCGCTGCTGGGCAGTGTCGGCGGCCTGCGCGCCACCAGCGGCTTGATGCTCGGTGCACGAGGCTCGCTCTGGAGCAGCCCGGCGCCGATCGAGCGCCGCACCTCGCCGGCCGGTAGCCTCACCGATGGCAGCGCGGCTGAGAACAACGGCACCGTGCCCTACCTCGGCGTGGGCTACACCGGCTTGTCGAGCAAAGGCGGCTGGGGGCTGTCGGCTGACCTGGGCCTGATGGCGCTCAACCCACGATCGGCCGCCAAACTGGGCGCACAAAGCCTCGACGACACCATGCGCGACCTGCGCTTCACACCGCTGCTGCAGCTGGGCGTGTCGTACTCCTTCTGAGACTGTGCGAGTCTCAAGGGCATGTGCTCGCAGCGAGTCGCACGCGCCTGGTTTGCCGTATAAGCTCACCTATCCCCAATGACACTGCCGGCGCCCCCGGCGCGCGACCATGAGCGACGTTCAACAACGCATCGATGCCCTCGTTAAAAACCACCGTGTGGTGCTTTTCATGAAGGGCACGGCGCAGTTCCCCCAGTGCGGCTTCTCTGGCCGCGCCGTGCAGATCCTCAAGTCGTGCGGCGTCGGCGACCTGAAGACCTTCAACGTGCTTGAAGACGAAGCCGTGCGCCAAGGCATCAAGGACTACGCCAACTGGCCGACCATCCCACAGCTTTACGTGAACGGTGAGTTCGTCGGTGGCTCCGACATCATGACCGAGATGTACGAGGCCGGTGAGCTCCAGCAGGTGCTGGGCACACAGGCCTGATCTTGGGCCACACCGCTGCCCGCAGCCGGGTGGTCGTCGGCATCACCGGCGCCACCGGTGCGCTCTACGGCGTGAGGCTGCTGCAGCGCCTGAAGGCCGCAGGCTGCGAAACCCACCTGGTAGCGAGCCCCGCCGGTGTGATCAACGTGCACCATGAGCTGGGCCTCGACCGCAACGCACTCGAAGCGCTGGCCGACAAGGCCTACAGCCCCGGCGACGTGGGCGCGGCGATCGCCAGTGGATCGTTTGCCACCACCGCGATGGTGGTGGCGCCCTGCTCGATGAAGACGCTGGCGGCCATCGCCCACGGCCTGTCAGACAACCTGCTCAGCCGCGCCGCCGACGTCACGCTCAAAGAGCGGCGCCGGCTGGTGCTGATGGTGCGCGAGACACCGTTCAACTTGGCCCACTTGCGCAACATGACCGCGGTGACCGAGATGGGCGGCGTGATCTTCCCGCCGCTGCCGGCCTTCTATCACCGGCCCGCGACCATCGACGATCTGGTCAACGACACGGTGGAGCGGGTGCTCTCGCTGCTGGGTGTGGCCGACGCGCAGCCCAAATCTTGGGCCGGGCTGTAAGTCGTCGCGTCACTCTGCCTTGAACGCCCAGGCCTTGCGCGCACCGAACACCAGGTTGGGATACTCCGCGCGGCCGCGGCTGCCGTTGTAGCGCCCAAGCGCCAGGAACAGATCACCTCGCTCGATGTTGAGGTAGTGGCGCAAGATCACGCAGCCGAAGCGCAGGTTGGTCTGCATGTGAAAGAGCTTGGTCGTGTCGCCATTGCCGATCAGCCTGGCCCAGAACGGCATCACCTGCATGTAGCCGCGCGCACCCGCGCTGCTGATCGCGTATTTGCGAAAGCCGCTCTCCACCTGCGCCACACCCAGCACGAGTGCCGGCTCCAGGCCAGCACGCGCGCTCTCGTACCAGAGCGTCTCCAGAAATTCGACACGTGCCACATGCTCGGCCTTGCGCTTCTTCAGCCGGTTGCTCATTTCGCCCAACCACTTGAGGTAGGCCAGGCGCGCCTGCGTGGTCTCGAACACCGGCTTGGGCGGCGCGCGGTTGGCAATGGCGGCCGACAGCGCCGAACGAACTGCGTCGGCGAGTGGCTCTTCCACCTGGGCGCCGGCCCATGCGGAGGTGGTGTTCAGCAGCCAAGGAGACAGCGCAGCCGCGGCCAGAAGCCGCCGCCGCCCAGATCCCCGAGCCAGGCTCATGAGCTGAGCTTGCCCTTCAGAAAGCTGGCCACCTCGGCGACCGCCACGGCGGTGGATTGCGCGTCACGGCGGCCCTGGTATTCGAGTTTGCCTTCCTTGAGGCCACGGTCGGACAGCACCACGCGGTGTGGCACGCCGATCAGCTCCCAATCGGCAAACATCGCACCCGGGCGCTCGCCACGGTCGTCGAGCATCACGTCGATGCCAAGGGACTGCAGTTGTTCGTGCAATTGGTCGGCCGCCGTTTTGACATCGGCCGAGCGGTCGTAGCCGATGGGGCACAGCACCACCGTGAAGGGCGCCATCGCCAGCGGCCACATGATGCCGCGCTCGTCGTGGTTTTGTTCGATGGCTGCGCCCAACAGGCGGGTGACGCCAATGCCGTAGCAGCCCATCTCCAGCAGCTGCGGCTTGCCGTTTTCGTCGAGGTAGGTGGCGTTCATCGCCTTGGAGTACTTGGTGCCCAGGTAGAAAACATGGCCGACCTCGATGCCGCGCTGCATCACAAGCATGCCCTTGCCATCCGGCGATGGGTCGCCCTCGACCACATTGCGAATATCGGCCACCACATCGGGCTCAGGCAGGTCGCGCGCCCAGTTGGCGCCGGTGAAGTGGAAGTCGGCCTCGTTGGCGCCGCAGACAAAGTCGCTCATCGCAGCCACCGTGCGGTCCACCACCAGCCGCAGCGGCTTCTTCAGGCCGATGGGCCCAAGGTAGCCGGGTTTGCAGCCGAAGTGCTCGTCGATCTCGGCGGCGGTGGCAAAGCGGTGACCGTCTTTCAGGCCCGGCAGCTTGCCAGCCTTCACTTCGTTCAGCGAGTGATCGCCACGCACGAGCAACAACCACACGGTCGTTTTGACCACGTCGCCACCCTCGTTCTTTTCGTCGGTGGCCAGCACCAGCGATTTGACGGTTTGCGACAGCGGCAATTTCAGCAGCTGGGCCACGTCTTCACAGGTGCTCTTGCCCGGCGTCGGGGTCTTGGTCAGCGCCTGTGTCGGCGCCGCGCGTTGGGCCATCAACGGCAGGGCTTCGGCCAGCTCGACGTTGGCAGCGTAGTCCGATTGAGGGCAGTAGGCGATGGCGTCTTCGCCGGTGTCGGCAATCACCTGGAACTCATGCGACTTGTCACCCCCGATGGCGCCGGTGTCGGCCGCCACCGCACGGAAGGTCAAGCCCATGCGCTCGAAGATGCGCACGTAGGCGGCGTACATCGCTTCGTAGCTCTTGCCGGCAGCCGCCACATCACGGTCGAAGGAGTAAGCGTCCTTCATCGTGAATTCACGCCCGCGCATCACACCAAAACGTGGCCGACGTTCGTCGCGGAACTTGGTTTGGATGTGATAAAAATTTCTCGGCAACTGCCGGTAGCTGCGCAGCTCCTGGCGCGCGATGTCGGTAATGACTTCTTCTGAGGTCGGCTGAATGATGAAGTCGCGATCGTGGCGGTCTTTCACCCGCAGCAGCTCAGGCCCCATCGCCTGGAAGCGCCCCGTTTCTTGCCACAGCTCGGCAGGCTGCACCACCGGCATCAGCAGCTCAACGGCGCCCGCGCGGTTCATCTCTTCGCGAATGATCGCCTCGACTTTGCGGATCACTCGCAAGCCCATCGGCATGTAGTTGTAGATGCCAGCACCCAAGCGCTTGATGAAGCCAGCCCGCATCATCAATTTGTGGCTCGCCACCTCGGCATCGGCAGGCGCTTCTTTAAGCGTGGAAATGAAAAACTGTGAGGCTTTCATGGGCAGGCCAATGGGGGAAGGAAATGGGAAGTGATCGGGGGAAGAGATTGAAGATGCACGACGAGGGCCGGGGAAACCCGCGGGGTTGATTCCCGCTATGCCGGTGCAATAATGAATTCAACTAAAGAATTTGAGGTTGATTATGCTCGACCGCGAAGGGTTCAGACCCAACGTCGGCATCATCCTGCTCAATACCAAGAACCAGGTTTTCTGGGGCAAACGCATCCGCACCCACTCCTGGCAGTTCCCGCAAGGGGGCATCAAATACGGCGAAACGCCCGAGCAGGCGATGTTCCGCGAGCTCCACGAAGAAGTGGG
>JBKJJF010000016.1:0-2544 GCA_046598195.1 Rhizobacter sp.
AAAGCGCCCTTGTAGCCGTGGCGCTTGATGCCTTCGAGCCACTTCGGGTTGACGGCTCGCGAGCGCAGCACCCTCGCAACCTCTTCACCCAGGGTGCGGATGCGCGGCGCGCCAGGCACGCTGAGGTCGCCGTGGTAAAGCGCCGCCGGCATGCCGGACAGGTGCTGCACGGCCACCGCCATGCCGCCTTGAAACTGCGCGTAGTCGCCGGAGTCGAGCACGTCGTGCTCACGGTTGTCTTGGTTGTGCAGCACGGCGTCGAGGTGGGTCAGCCGCTGCTCGAAGGCGCCGCGCGCGGCCTCACCGTGGGCGCCCTGGCCATACGCAAACGCGCCGGCCTTCAGGTAAGCCTGCGCCAGGTCGGTGCCGTCTTGCCAGCGCCCGCTGTCGAGCACGCCCTGCAGGCCGGCACCGTAGCCACCCGGGCGCGGGCCAAAGACGCGCCAGCTCGCTTCGCGTGCGGCTTGCGCTTCGCACACGCCAGCCGCCTGGGCGGCAGCGGTTTCGCGCTGCACACGCGCCCGGATCGGGTTGACTGCGTCGTCTTCGTCGTGTTCGGAGATGGCGGCCACGGCACGCACCGCGGTGTCGAAAAGATCGATGACGTTGGGGAACGCATCGCGAAAAAACCCCGAGATGCGCAAGGTCACGTCGACCCGGGGCCGGTTTTTGATCGCCATCGGCAGCAGCTCGATGTCGACCACCCGCGTGCTGCCGTCAGCCCACTTGGGCCGGACACCCAGCAACGCAAAGGCCTGGGCGATGTCTTCTCCGCCGGTGCGCATGGTGCTTGTGCCCCAGACCGACAGGCCGACAGCAGCAGGGAACGCGCCGTGGTCTTGAACGTGCCGCTCGATCACCAGTTCGGCGGCCTTGGCACCCATCGCATACGCGGTGGGCGTGGGCACGGCGCGCGTGTCGACCGAATAAAAGTTGCGACCCGTGGGCAGCACGTCGGGCCGGCCACGCGAGGGGGCACCGCTCGGCCCCGCCGGCACAAAGCGCCCGGCCAGGCCACGCAGCAGTTGTGCGATCTCGTTGGGCCCGCAGGCGTCGAGGCGCGGGCACAGGGTGTCACGCAGGCGCTGCATCACGGGCGCGGTGTGGGGCCAGGTGGCGGCGTCGAGCGGTGCACCCGCAAGCGTGGTGTGCGTTTCGACCATCTGCGCAGCCAGCTTCTCCAGCCGCTCGCGCGTGTGGCCCGCATGGCGCCAGGGGTCGTGGCTGACTTGCTGCAGCGCGTGTGGCCTCGGGCCACACCAGGGCTCGGCCCAATCGGGACTGAGCGCGTTGAAGCCGCTGGCGCCCGCTTCCAACCCCAGGTCTTGCGCCAACGCAACCTGCAGGCTGCCTTGGCCAACCAACTTGCCACTGGAGAACCGCGCCAACGCCACCAGCGTGTCGGTGCGCTGCCGGCCCTGCGGTGACTGGCCGAGGGTGTGCAAACCATCGCGAATTTGCGACTCCTTCAGCTCGCACAGGTAGGCGTCCAGGCGCTTCAACAAGGCTTCGCGTTGGGCGTCGTCGGCCGGGCGTTTGAAGCCAAGTTCTTCGTGCAGTTTTTCTTGCAGCACACGCTCCAGAATGTCGGCGCGCAGCAGCTTCGCGCGGCGCGGGTCGAGCGAGAGCGCTTCGTAGTATTCGTCCATCTGCCGTTCGAGCTTTTGCAGCGGGCCGTAGGTTTCAGCACGCGTCATGGCCGGCATCAAGTGGTCGATGATGACGGCCTGTGTGCGCCGCTTGGCCTGGCTGCCTTCGCCGGGGTCGTTGACGATGAAGGGGTACAGGTGCGGCAGCGGGCCCAAGATGGCGTCCGGCCAGCACGCCGCGCCGAGCGCCACGCTCTTGCCAGGCAGCCATTCGAGGTTGCCGTGTTTGCCCACATGCACCACCGCATCGACCGCGAAAGCGCGGCGCAGCCAGAAGTAGAACGCGAGGTAGTTGTGTGGCGGCACCAGGTCGGCGTCGTGGTAGGTCGCGACCAGATCGAGCTCGCGCCCGCGTGCGGGCTGGATGCCCACAAACACGTTGCCCAGGCGCAGGCCCGACACCATGAAACGCCCACTGCGCAGCATCGGGTCTTGCTCGGGTGCGCCCCACAGGCCGTTGACGGCTGCCTGGCTCTCGGCCGGCAGGCGCTCGAAGTCTTTCAGGTAGTCGGCCAGCGCCAGGCTTTGGCCGGCAGGGCGCGCATCGTTGGCATCGAGGTCGTTGGTAACGCCCCGCACCAGCTCGGCGATCAAGGCGTCGCCACACTCGGGCAGCGAGCCGGTGGCGTAGCCGGCCTCACACAACGCTTGCAAGATGACCACGGTAGACGCCGGCGTGTCCAAACCGACGCCGTTGGCCAGGCGTGCGTCGTTGTTCGGGTAGTTGGCGAGGATCAACGCGATGCGCTTGCTCGGGTTGGGCTTGCTGCGCAGCGCGCACCAGCGGCGCGCCAGTTCGGCCACGAAGGCAATGCGCTCGGGCTCGGGCTGGTAGTGCACCACGTCGACCTCGGTGTGCGCGCAGCGCCGGGCCAGGCCTTTGAAGCTGATGGCG
>JBKJJF010000035.1:0-8430 GCA_046598195.1 Rhizobacter sp.
TTGCCGTGGGCACACCTTTCGACAGCTTGAACCCGGCTGCCACGGCGAACGGTATGGCGGCTTCGATGAGGGCCAGCCTTTCCGACCAGGCGTAGACGCGAAACAAGGTCAACGCCATGAGCAAAGCCGCCAGCGCGTGGTAGGCCCTGGCCATGGGTTTGTCGGCATGAACCCAGCAAAACGCGTAGATGGAGAAGAACACCGGCGCCATGTTGACCAGCGAGGTGATGCCGGTGGTAGAGCCGATTTCGTCGCGGTCCGGCTTGTAGGTGCCGACCAGGGTCTGGAACAGCAAGACGGGGTTGAGGAAGAACGACTTGAACCAGTAGAGGTAGGCCAGCAGCGCGATGAGCCCGACCACCACGCCGGCGCGCAAGTAGTGGTTTGGGTCGGGCGCCTGCAAGCCGGGAGTGATCTTCGTGCCGACCCAGCCCGCGACGGCGATGCACACCAGGATCAGCGTGGCCATCAAGACATAACCGTCGTTGAGGAAAATGTGGCCTCTGACGGTCAAGCCCGGAAAGTTCATCCGGCCTGCGGCGGCGACGAGGATCAGCACCGGAATCAGAAACCCGAGCGTCAGCCCGTGGGGGGTGATCCACCAGGGGCTCTCGATCGGGCGGGTGCGCTTTTGTGCGGGGGTCATGCAAAAGGTGTCACGCGCACGGCACGCGGGTCAGTGCGCGTTCATCACCACACCGGCGAGGCGGCTTCGCCCGGAGTTCAGCGCACCGATGAGCTTGTTCATGGCGTCCATGCGGGTGGTGCCTTGGCGGCCCACCGCAATGGAGGCGCCACAACGGGCGGCAATCACCCGCGCATCGGCTCCGCGCACGAAGGCTGGTGTGTCCACCACGACGTGATCGAATTTGCTCAGCAGCTCTTGCATCAACAGGGCAAACGCGGGGCGTTGCAACAACTCCATCGGGTTGGGCGGCACGCTGCCGACAGGCATCACAAAGAGGCTCGGCAGATCGGGCACGCTTTGAATGACGTTCGCCTCGGCCCGCCCGGCGAGCACGGTGCTCAGGCCGACGGCACTGCTGACACCGAACACCGAATGCTGGCGCGGCGTGCGCATGTCAGCGTCAACCAGCAGCGTGCGCCCGCCCACCTGCGAGAACGCCACCGCGAGGTTGGCGGCGAGGAAGGTCTTGCCGTCGCCGACATCGGGGCTGACCACGCTCAGCGCCAGCGGGCTGCGGCCTGCGGGACCGCTGGCGTGGTTCATCGAGACCTGGCTGCACAGATCGCGGAACACCTCGGCCTCCGGGCTGAACGGGTCGGCCGCTGCGACCAGCTCCGGGTAACGATCGCTTCGCCCCTGGGGTGCGTAGGGGTAGTGAAACTGCTGCGACAGCGCCCACAGCACATCGTCATCGCTGGCCAGCTTGAGTGCCACAGCCGCCTGGCCGAAGCGCATGCCGCTCTCTTGCTGGTACGCGGCGATCTGGTTCACCTCCGCCTGTGACAGCCCGCATGCCTTGCGCAGCAGGTCGCCCATGGAGCGGTCGAGCAGGCTGGAGGCGCCAGCCGCCTCGCTCTCAAGAGCGCGGGTCGGGGTTTGGCCGGGGGGAAGAGACATAGGTCGGTTCGCGGTCTTGTGGTGGGTGGGCTGCCAGGTGCTATCGGGCCGGGCGGGCGAAGCTGCCCAGGATACGGGTCTTCAGGGGGCTGGCCTTCGGGTGCATCAGCAAACGAGTGCCACCGGCCTTGGGCAGGATCACCAGCAAGGGCTGCCGGAGCCCTTCGACCACGTCTTCGACGGTGCGCATGCGGCGGTCTCTGATCTCGCGCAACATCACCGTGGCAATGGCCAGCAGCAGGCCCAGCACGAACGCCACCGAGACGTTGAACCACAGCTTCGGCGACGCGGGCCGAGTGGGGGCAGAGGCCTGCCTCAGGATCGAGACGTTGGTCTGGGTAATCTGGCTCTCCAGGCTGGACTGGCGAGCCCGCTGAAACACGGCGTCGTAGGCGCTGCGCGCGTTGTCGACGTCGTGCTGCAAGGCATTGGCTTCGTCGCGTTGGCCTTTCATGCGCAGCACCTTGGCACGTTGTTCCACCAACAGGGCGCGGATCTGCGCCTCGCGCGAGGTCGTGATCTGGTTGCTGGCCACGAGGCCCGACGAAACGCGGCGCTTTTCGGCTTCAAGCAGCGTGCGCAGCTCGGCCATGCTGCTCTCGGTTTCTTTGACCTCTGGGTGCTGGGCACCCAGGCGCTGGCGCAACTCACCGAGCTTGACCTGCTGGCGCGAGAGCTCGGCATTGAGTGCCGCCACCGCGGGGTGGTTAAAAACCTCTGACATCTTGTCGGAGCTGACGCTGGCCATTTGCTCGCGGCTGCCCGATTCGGCCTTCATCGACTGCAAGGCCACCAGCTGAGACGACAACTCGGAAAGCCGCAGGCTCTCCACGTCGATACGTTCGTCTGAGGCCGCGATGCCGTTGCTTTGCAAAAACCGGGAGAGCTTGGCCTGGGCTTCTTCGAGGGCCGTGCGCAGCTGCACCGCACGTTCGTCGAAAAAGTTGTTGTAACGTTTGGCCGGCTCGACACGCAGATCAAGGGTGGTCTCGATGTAGGCCTTGACGATGGCGTTGGCCGTGGCGGCGGCGACGCGCGGGTCGGTGGCGGTGAAGGTGATCGACATCACACCCGACTCGCGGGTGGGCTGGAGGTCGAGCTTGCGCTGCACCTCTTCGGTGAGCCAGTTCTGGAACTCGCCTTCGCCCTGGGTGTCTTTCAGCCAACGCTGCTTCCAGGCGGGGTCTTGCGCCAGGCCCAGTGATTCGACGGCCCGCCGAACCACACGCTCGCTCTGCACCACATCCATTTGCGTGGCCATGTAGCCAGTGATGAGCGTGGTGCCGAGCACGGTGCCCATGAGCGGGTCGGGCGAACGCATGTCCACCAGCACGGCTGCCGTGGCGCGGTACTGGCGCGGCAGCAGCACGCTGAGCAATACGGCCAGGGCAACGGCGCTGGCGAGCACCAGAAGGGCAGCGCGCCAGCGAGCGCGCATCACCACCATGAGACGGGAGAAAGACATGGGTGTCAAACCTTGAGTGTGAACGCGCGCATGGCACTCATGCGGCGTGAGATGTCTTGATCGGTAGCTGGTAGGCGGCAAACAACGCGTCACGAAAGCGATCGGGGTCGAAACGTTGTTCGATTTCCCGGCGCGCCGCCTGGCCAATCTTTTGGCGCAGCTCTGCAGAGTCGATCAGCGGCGCGATGCAGTTGACGATTTCCTCGGCCGTGCGGCACAGGTAGCCGTTTTCGCCGTGCCGAACGACGCTGCGATGGTCGGGTGTGTCGACCGCCACGCACGGCAGCCCCACGGCCATGGCCTCGACCAGCAGAGACGGATAACCTTCATCGCCACCGGGGGCCAGGTAGACCCAACCCGAGGCGAGGCGCGAGGCCCACTCGGCCGCGGTGGTCGCGGGAAATACGCCCACCTGTGCGGCCTTCAGCCGCAGACGGCTGGCCTCATCGATGGCGCCGACCCAGTTGAAGGCGAGCCCCAGGTCTTCTCCACCCAGCAGCACGGCGAGCTGGGCAAAAAGGTCGGCGCTGTGGGCGCTGCTGGTGTGGCTGCCGGTGACGATCAGCGGGCGCCGTGTCTCACGCCGGGGTGCCGCGAAGAACTCGGGGCTGACGGGGCGTTCCACCTGTGCCACGGGGCGCGGCGACGAGTTGGCTTGCGGGCCGATGTGATCCGCGGCGCTGGCCCTCTTGTAGGGGGAGTGATGCAGGGCGACGGCAATGCCGGCGCGACGCGCCAACCGGGCGCCGACCAGGTGCGGCAGCTGGCCATAAAGGTGCACGCCTTGCGTCGCCCCTCTTTGCAGCTCGTTGTGGAAGGCCCTCAGCGCCCACAACCAGCGCCTCAACGGGTTGTGCGTGGGAGGGGTCACGATGACACGCACCGACGCATGGATGCGCGGCAACAGCGGGTGCAGTAGCGGGCCGTTCACGAACACGATCGACTGTTCGATGGCGGCATCTGCCAGGGCTGACGTCGCTGGCTCCAGAAAGCTGAACACGTCATCGTTCACGGAGCCCACCAGATGCACCACCTTGCCCACCGACACGTCTGAATCGAGCGGTGTTGTCGTCAAGCGCGCCGAACCATTTTTCTTGACCCCCGACGCGGTCGACTTGTTGTTTGTCATCTCTGGCATGTCGCGTGTCGAGGTTCAGCGTGCGCCGTCGCGCGACAACACCACGCCGACGGTCTTGAACAGGATCTGCAGGTCAAGCCAGATCGTGCGCTGCTCCACATAGCTGCGGTCGAGCGCGACGCGCTCTTCATAGGTAGTGTCATTTCGGCCACTGACCTGCCACAGGCCCGTGATGCCGGGGCGCACGCTCAGGTAGTGCCAGCGCACGCGGCCATAACGGATCAGCTCGGCCACGGTGATGGGCCGAGGCCCGACCAGAACCATCTCGCCGCGCAGCACGTTGAAGAGCTGGGGCAGCTCGTCCAGGCTGGTGCGCCTGAGGAAGTGGCCCACCGGCGTGATGCGCGGGTCGTTGCTCAGCTTCTGGTCGCGTTGCCATTCCTCGCGAGCCTGCGCGTTGTCGCGCAGCAGATCGGCCAGCATCTGCTCCGACTCGCGGAACATGGTGCGAAATTTGAGGCAACGAAACAGCTTGCCGTCGAGTCCGACGCGGTAGTGCGCAAAGAAAATGGGCGCCCCGTCCTTGCGCCACGTGAGCCAGGCCACCAACAGCATCAGTGGGCTCAGCACCAGCAATATCAGCAAGGCTGTGAGCTGGTTCAGAAGCAGGTTCAACCCACCAAGAATTGCAGCAGGTGACCCGATGCGCTCGCTGAGCCACCTTGCTCCAGAAACGTAAGACGCGACTTTCATGACAGCTCTCCCATTTAATAGGCCGTTTTGATGTTTGTTGCAGTGCAATATTCGGGCCAAATCAGCGGTGCGACGCCCCCGCATTTGAGGGGCTGAGCGTTGCTACGCTTTTAAGCGCAACGTGCATCGAATCAGAAGGAGAGGAACGGGTTCCGTTCCCGTTGCAAATCTAAACAAATTCAGCAGGTGACCTTGTGGCGCACCACCGCCCGCTCAGCGGGGGGGTGCAAGGCGCACGCGCGCTGATGCAAGGCGCTCGTTGCGCTCGTGTTCGTCGCGCTGTTCGCGAAAGGCATGGAAGGCGTATCGCGCGCGCGCCTCGGCGGCTTGCGCTTCACTCCACGCCTGCCAGCCGCTTTGTTGGGCGGTGATGTTGACGAGCGAGATGCAATCGACGGGGCACACCGGGATGCACAGTTCGCAGCCAGTGCACAGCGGGTCGATCACGGTGTGCATACGCTTCGCGCCGCCAACGATCGCATCGACCGGGCAAGCCGCGAGGCAAAGCGTGCAACCGATGCACCAGGCCTCGTCGATCACCGCGAGTTGGCGCGGGCCTTCATGGCCGTTGTCGGGGTTGAGAGGGATCACCGGTCGGCCGGTGATCAGTGCCAGCCGGGCAATGCCCTCGGCACCACCGGGTGGGCACTGGTTGATCTCGGCCTCACCCTCGCTGATGGCGTGTGCGTAGGCGTGGCAGTCGGGGTAGCCGCAGCGCGTGCACTGCGTTTGAGGCAGTGCACGGTCGAGGGCGTCGGTCAGGTCAGGGCGGTTCACCCTGGCAGCTTAGCGCGCGCGCTTGCGGGCCGGCGCCGCCTTCTTGGCTGCTGGTTTGGCTGCTGGCTTGGCGGCAGGTTTGGCTGCTGGCTTGGTGGCAGATTTGGCAGCACGCGGAGCCGACTCATGGCTCGCAATGAAATCACGCACTTCCGGGTACACCAGCTCGCGCCAGCGGCGGCCCGAGAAGATGCCGTAGTGGCCTGCACCTTCCACGTCGTAGTGGAACTGGCGCGACTTCGGGATGCCGGTGCACAGGTCGTGCGCGGCACGGGTTTGGCCGGCGCCGGAGATGTCGTCGAGCTCGCCTTCGATGGTCAGCAGGGCCGATGTGGTGATGTCTTGCGGGCGCACCAGGTTGCCGGCTACCACCCAGGTGCCGTTGACGAGGGCGAAGTCTTGGAAGATCGTCTTGATGGTGTCGAGGTAATACTCGGCCGGCATGTCGAGCACGGCGTTGTATTCGTCGTAGAACGAACGGTGGAAGTCAGCGCTTTCGTCTTCACCGCGCATCAGGTCCATGAAGTAGTCGTAGTGCGAATTCATGTGGCGATCAGGGTTCATCGCGATGAAGCCGCTGTGCTGCAAGAAGCCCGGGTACACACGCCGCCCGTTGCCAGGGTAGTTGGTCGGCACGCGGTAGATCACGTTGTTCTCGAACCACTCGAAGCTCTTGTTCATCGCCAGGTTGTTCACCGCGGTGGGCGACTTGCGGGCGTCGATGGGGCCACCCATCATCGTCATCGTGCGCGGCGTGAACTCGCCCGCGCTGGCCATCAGCGAGACGGCGGCGAGCACCGGCACGGTGGGCTGGCAGACCGAGATCACGTGTGCCTCGGGGCCGATGTGGCGGATGAACTCCTGCACGTAGGCGATGTAGTCGTCCAGGTGGAAGGGGCCGGCCGTGGCGGGCACCATGCGGGCGTCGGTCCAGTCGGTGATGTAAACCTTGTGGTCGACCAGCAGGTTGCGCACGGTCTCGCGCAGCAGCGTGGAGTGGTGGCCCGACAGTGGCGCCACCACCAGCACGGTGGGCTGTTCTTTCAGCTTGGAGAGCACCTGCGGGTTGTCGGTGAAGCGCTTGAAGCGCAGCAGGCGGCAGAAGGGCTTGGTGATGGGCACCTGCTCTTGCACCGCGACGTCAATGCCGTCGAGCTGGACCGAGGTGATGTTGAACAGCGGCTTTTCGTATTCCTTGGCCAGCCGGTGCATCAGGTCGAGCCCGGCAGACACGCGGTGCGCCATCGGCGTGTGCGTGAACGGCGACAGCGGGTGGTTGTACAGCTTGGACGAGGCGCTTGCGAACTCCGAAAACGGGCTCATCAGCGCGCGTTGGGTTTCATAGAGCTGATACAGCATGGGGTTTCCTCAAGGAGCCAGGGTGTCTGACTGTGGCGCAAGTTGGTGCGTTGCAACATTCTAGGCAACTGACCCCGATCGTGCAGCCAGACCTGCGAGTGAAAACCACGAAAAGCACCGTGATTCGCACCCAATGTGTGCATTGTCAACATGCATGGTGTCGCTCGCGCGACACCATGCCGCGCGCTCAGCTCACCTTGACGATGGCGCTGACAACCGCGTCGATGTTCTTGCTGTTGAGCGCGGCCACACAAATGCGGCCCGAATCAACGCCATAGATGCCGAATTCGCTGCGCAGGCGTTGCATCTGGTCTTTGTTCAGTCCCGAGTAGCTGAACATGCCTTTTTGCTGGGTGATGAAGCTCATGTCTTGCTGCACACCAGCGGTCTTGAGCTTCTCAAGCAGGGCGGTGCGCATTTGCTTGATGCGAACGCGCATGCCGGCAAGCTCTTCTTCCCACAGGGTGCGCAGAGCCGGCGTGTTGAGCACGATGGCCACCACTTGTGCACCGTGTGTTGGCGGGTTGGAGTAGTTGGTGCGAATCACGATCTTGAGCTGGCTCAGCACACGGCCTGCTTCTTCCTTGCTGACGCAGGCCACGCTCAGTGCGCCGACACGCTCGCCGTAGAGCGAGAAGCTCTTGGAAAACGAGGTTGAGACAAAGAAGTCGAGCCCGGCGTCGATGAATTGCGCAATCACCGCGCCATCTTCGGCAATGCCTTCCCCAAAGCCCTGGTAGGCCATGTCGAGGAAGGGCACCAGATTCTTGGTCTTGACGGCTTGCACCACCTGCGCCCACTGGGCGGGGGTGATGTCGTACCCGGTCGGGTTGTGGCAGCAGGCATGCAGCACGACGATGGTGCCGGCGGCAGCGCGGTTCAGCGCGGCCAACATGCCGTCGAAGTTGACGCCGCGTTTGGCAGCGTCGTAGTACGGGTAGGTGTCGACCGGGAAGCCGGCGTTGGTGAAGAGCGCGCGGTGGTTTTCCCAGCTCGGGTCGCTGATCAGCACGGTGGCGCCTGCGTTCACGCGCTTCAGGAAGTCGGCGCCGATCTTCAGACCGCCGGTACCACCGATGCCTTGCACGGTGGCGATGCGGCCTTCTTTGACGGCGGCGCTGTCGGCACCGAACACCAGGCCTTGCACCGCTTTGTCATAGGCCGCGATGCCGTCGATGGGCAGGTAGCCGCGCGGGGAGAGCGTCTCCATCATTTGCTTTTCAGCCTGCTGCACACACTTGAGCAGGGGCAGCTTGCCGTTGTCGTCGTAGTAGACGCCGACGCCGAGGTTGACCTTGGCAGGGTTGGGGTCGGCGTTGAACTGTTCGTTGAGGCCCAGGATGGGGTCGCGGGGGGCCATTTCAACGGCGGCGAACAGCGAGGTCATGGACAGTCCTTGTCAGTAGAGCGGAA
>JBKJJF010000088.1:0-40431 GCA_046598195.1 Rhizobacter sp.
CAAACGATGCCCATAGCCGCCGACGCTGTCGCCGTGGAGCCGCGCCTGCTGGCCGACATCGGCGCCACCTATGCGCGCTTTTGCATCGAGCGCGAGCGTGGCGTGTTCGAGCGCATCGCGGTGCTGCCCTGTGCCGACTACAGCGACTTTGTTTCGGTGGTGCGCGCCTACCTGAGCAGCGTGCCCGAGGTGGTGCCCAAACACGGCGCCATGGCCATCGCCTACCCCATCGATGGCGACGCGGTGCGCATGACCAACCGCGACTGGGCCTTCTCCATTCAAGAGGTGCAGCAGCAGCTGGGCCTGAGCACCTTGCTGGTGGTGAACAACTTCACCGCGCTCGCGATGTCGCTGCCGCGTGTGGGCCCCGAAGGGCGGGTGCAGGTGGGCGGTGGCGCGGCCGCGGCCGACGGTGTGATCGGCCTGCTCGGCCCCGGCACCGGCCTCGGCGTTTCGGCGCTCATTCCGGCCAACGACCGCTGGGTGACCCTGGCCACAGAAGGCGGCCACACCAGCTTTGCACCCATCGACGAGCGTGAGCTGCGTGTGCTGCGCCATGTGTGGAAGACCATGTCGCACGTCTCAGCCGAGCGCCTGGTCTCGGGCCCCGGCATCCAGCTCATCTACGAAGCCCTGCGCGAAGGGGTGGCCGGCGCCGCCGCCGACCTGAGCACGGCCGAGATCGTGCAACGTGCGCAGCAACACAGTGATGCCGTGTGCGTGGACACCATCGACTGTTTCTGCGCCATGCTGGGCACGGTGGCCTCGAACCTCGCGCTCACGCTGGGCGCCACCGGCGGCATCTTCGTTGGCGGCGGCATCGTGCCGCGCCTGGGTGACCTGTTCCTGCGCTCGTCGTTCCGCCAGCGGTTTGAAGACAAGGGGCGTTTTTCGTCTTACGTCGCCCGCATCCCGACCTATGTGTTGACAGCCGACAACCTCGCCTTCCACGGTGTCTCGTCGCTGCTGGCCGACCACATGCCCGACCGCGACGGTGGCAACCCTTTATTGGATCGGGTGCGCAATGCACGCGACGCGCTCTCGCCGGCCGAGCGGCGTGTGGCCAACGTGGTGCTGGAGAACCCCCGCACTGCCCTCAACGACCCCATCGCCGCCATCGCCAAGCTGGCCGACGTGAGCCAGCCGACCGTCATCCGCTTCTGCCGCACGCTCGGCTTTGAAGGCCTGGCCGACTTCAAGCTCAAGCTCGGCTCGGGCCTGACCGGCACCATCCCGCTGCAGCGCACCCAGGTGCGCCGCCAAGACGCCACACCCGACCTGTGCGCCAAGGTGCTCGACAACACCATCTCGTCGATCATGCATTTCCGCGAGTCGCTCAACGTCGACTCGGTCGACCGCGCCATCGGCCTGTTTCGCGAGGCACAACGTGTGGAGCTGTATGCCACCGGCAACTCGTCGGTGGTGGCGCTCGATGCGCAGTACAAACTCTTTCGTTTTCGCATTCCCGTGGTGGCGCACACCGATGCCTCGATGTTCAGCATGGCGGCCGAGGTGCTGGGGCCCAAAGACGTGGCGGTGTTCATCTCCAGCTCGGGCCAGTCGGCCGAGCTGATTCGCGCCGCGCAAACCGCACGCGACCGCGGCGCCGCGGTGGTGGCCATCACCACCAACCAGTCGCCGCTGGCCAAGAAGGCCGACGTGTGCATCGCGGTCGACCACAGCGAAGACAGCTCCACCTTCGTCTCGATGATCTCGCGCATTCTTCACCTGCTGGTGATTGACATGCTGTCGGTGGGCCTGGCCGTGCGCCGCATGCCTTCACCCACCGCGCCGCGCGGCAAACACGAGGGGCCGGACAGCCAGCACACGCTGGCGCCTGGCGTGCTGATCTCGCACATCGCCTGAGCGTCGTCACATGGACGCCGCCGAAGGCTTGAGGCTGGAGCCGATCCACCAGCTGTCCTTGTCGGGTGGCGGGTTTCGCGCCGCTTTCTTTCACCTGGGTGCTTTGCATGCCCTCGCGGCGCAAGGGCGCCTGCGCGAGCTCAAGCTGCTGGTCACGATCTCGGGCGGCTCGATTGCCGCCGGCTTCTTCTTGCAGGAGTGGATGCACGCGCTGAAGCAGCACCGCACGGTCGATGACCCCGAACTCGCACGCTGCGCGTTGCGCGCACAGCAAACGCTTTTTCGCAAATCACGCCACAACCCGCGGCTGCGGGTGATGGCCTCGGTGCGTGCCCTGAGCAGCGGGTTGGTGCGCAACGAGTTCGGCTTTTCGCTGGCCATGGCGCGCATCAACCGCCGTTGGCTCGCGGCCCTGCACCGCGCCACGGCCAAAGAAGCGTGGCCCGAGGCGCTGCCCGAGTGGCGCATCGCCTGCTCTGACTACGCCAACGGCAGCCGCTGCGTGGTGGTGATCGGCCACCGGGGCTTGCCGTTCCAGACCGACGCCCACTACCTGTCGATGCAAGACCTGCCGGTGGCAAAAGCGCTGGCCGCGTCGAGCGCCGTGCCTGGCGTGTTCGAGCCGATCCGCTGCGGCCCGTACCACCTGGGCGACGGTGGCGTGCTCGACAACCACGGCCTGCGCGAGCTTGACCCGGCCATCGGCACGGCGGTCTGCATCGACGCCTCGGCGCCGGTGCTGCCGATGAACCCCGTCGACGGCTGGGCCACGCCGATGCGCGCGATGGATTTGATGATGGAGCAGACCCGCGGCGACGTGCTGCGCATGCGCAACTGCACCCTCATCTCGCTGCGCGACCCGGTGGCACAGCCGAGCGGTCTCGACTGGTGGTCGCACCTGCGCGCACTGCGCACCGACCTTGACGACTTTGCCGCCACCGAAGCGCACCTGCTGTTTTTGGCGGGCTACCAGAGCACCACCGGCCAGCCCGAGATACCGCTCAACTGCCCGCACGACGACATGCTGGCGCTGTGGGAAACGATGAGCCGCGCCGCGCCCGCAGAGGCCACACCCGAGCTGCAGTTTCAGTTGACCGACAGCCGCGAGGCCTGCCTTGATGACCTGGAGCGTGGCCAGCATGTGCTGTTTGCTGGCATGCAGAAACGCTCACCTGCTTCGGTCGCGGTGACGCTGACCTCGCTCGTGATGGTGGCGCTCACCGTGCTGGTGTTGTTGCTCATGGCCAAGCTGGCCTGGGCCTGGGGCATTGCGCTCTTCCCAAGGTCGCTGCGCAACATGTCGGCCAATGGCCTGCTCGGTCTGGCCTGGGTCGCTGGCTCCGCCTGGCTGTGGCAGTTTTACGCGCCGCGGCGGGGCGCCATGTTCTACAACATGCGGCAATGGTTCGGCGTGCTCGCCGGCCCCATCGTGCTGCCGGCACTGCTGCTGCTGTCGATCACGCTGCGGCTGAAGGTGATCGCGTTTTCAACCCGCGACCTGACGGCCTGGGCACGCACGGCGCTGACGAAATACCAGCGCCGGCGTGCGGGTGGGTGACGCTCACTCCTTGATTTCCGTTCAGGCTGAGACGTCATTCCCGTTCGCCCTGAGCCTGTCGAAGGGTGCGCAGTGCACGGCGCCGGCTTCGACAGGCTCAGCCCGGACGGTGATTGGCAATCAGGCGCTCAGTCGTCCTTCACGCAGTCCACGTAGTAGCAGTGCGTTCCGGCGTCGCCGTCTTGTTCCACCAGGCCGTGCACGTCGGTGTCAAAGCCCGGGAATTGGGCATTGAACGAGCGCGCGAACAACAGGTAGTCGACGATTTTTTTGTTGAAGCGCTCACCCGGGATCAACAGCGGAATGCCCGGTGGGTACGGGGTGACGAGCGAGGCGGTGATGCGCCCCTCCAGGTCATCGATGCCCACGCGCTCGGTCTGCCGGTGAGCAATGCGCGCAAAAGCATCGCTCGGCTTCATCGCCGGCTCCAACTCTGAGAGGTACATCTCGGTGGTGAGCCGGGCGATGTCGCTCTTGGCATACGCCTCGTGGATGGACTGGCTCAGGTCGCGCAGGCCCATGCGTTCGTAGCGCGGGTGCTGGGCCACAAACTCGGGCAGCACGCGCCACAGTGGAGCGTTTTTGTCGTAGTCGTCTTTGAATTGCTGCAAGGCGGTGAGCAGCGTGTTCCAGCGGCCCTTGGTGATGCCGATGGTGAACATGATGAAGAACGAATACAGCCCCGTCTTCTCGACCACCACGCCGTGCTCGGCCAAAAACTTGGTGACGATGCTCGCCGGAACGCCGGTCTTGGCAAACTTGCCCGACATGTCGAGCCCCGGCGTGATGATGGTGCTCTTGATCGGGTCGAGCAGGTTGAAGCCTTCGGCCAGGTCGCCAAAGCCGTGCCACTTCTCGCCGGCCTTGAGCACCCAGTCGCTGCTGTTGCCCACGCCATTGGTGGAGAGCTTTTCGGGGCCCCAGACCTTGAACCACCAGTCCTTGCCGTATTCCTTGTCGACCTTGCGCATGGCGCGGCGGAAATCGAGCGCTTCGAGAATGCTTTCTTCCACCAGCGCGTGGCCGCCAGGCGCTTCCATCATGGCGGCCGCCACGTCGCAGCTCGCGATGATCGCGTACTGCGGGCTGGTCGAGCTGTGCATCAGGTAGGCCTCGTTGAAGAGGTGACGGTCGAGCTTGCGAGTCTGCGAGTCTTGCACCAGCACCTGCGAGGCCTGGCTGATGCCAGCCAGCAGCTTGTGGGTGGACTGGGTGGCAAACACCAGCTGGTCTTTCGGGCGAACGCGGTTGCGGCCCATCGCGTGGTAGGTGCCGTAGAAGGTGTGGAAAGCGGCGTGCGGCAACCAGGCTTCGTCGAAATGCAGGGTGTCGATGTAGCCGTCGAGCGAGTGTTTGATGGTCTCGGTGTTGTAGAGCACACCGTCGTAGGTGCTCTGCGTGAGCGTGAGGATGCGTGGTTTGACCTTCTTCGCGTCCACGTGTTTCAGCAGCGGGTGGGCGGCAATCTTCTTCTTGATGGCGGCCGGTGAAAACTCGCTCAACGGGATGGGGCCAATGATGCCGTAGTGGTTGCGCGTGGGGCGCAGGAACACCGGCACCGCGCCCGTCATGATGATCGCGTGCAAGATCGACTTGTGGCAGTTGCGGTCGACCACCACCACGTCACCCGGTGCCACCGCGTGGTGCCACACCATCTTGTTGCTGGTGCTGGTGCCGTTGGTCACGAAGAAGCAGTGGTCGGCATTGAAGATGCGCGCCGCGTTGCGCTCCGAGGCCGCGATGGGCCCGGTGTGGTCGAGCAACTGGCCGAGCTCGTCGACGCTGTTGCACACGTCAGCACGCAGCATGTTTTCACCGAAGAACTGGTGAAACATGCGCCCCACCGGGCTCTTGAGAAACGCCACACCACCCGAGTGGCCCGGGCAGTGCCATGAATACGAGCCGTCTTGTGCGTAATCAACCAGCGCGCGAAAAAACGGCGGCGCCAAGCCGTCGAGGTAGCTCTTGGCCTCGCGGATGATGTGGCGCGCCACAAACTCGGGCGTGTCTTCGAACATGTGGATGAAGCCGTGCAGCTCGCGCAGCACGTCGTTCGGCAGGTGCTGCGAAGTGCGCGTCTCGCCGTAGAGGTAGATCGGGATCTCGGCGTTCTTGAAGCGGATTTCTTGGATGAACTTGCGCAGGTTGAGCACCGCGGGGTCGAGGTCGGGGCCTTCGGTGAACTCGTTGTCGTCGATCGACAAGATGAACGCGCTGGCGCGGCTTTGTTGCTGCGCAAACTGCGACAAGTCACCGTAGCTGGTGGCACCCAGCACCTCGAAGCCCTCTTTCACAATGGCCTCGGCCAGGGCGCGAATGCCCAGCCCCGAGGTGTTCTCGGAGCGGTAGTCTTCATCGATGATCACGATGGGGAAATTGAAGCGCAGCATGGCAATCCCGAGGCGGTAAAACTGAAAGAGCGCGAAGTGTAGAGCTGTTCGATGACCGTCATACACTGCCCGCTCACGCCAAACAAGGACACGCAATGGACTTCTCGCAGGCAACGTTCTGGTGGGTGCTGGCCGGGGTGGCCGTGGCGGCCGAGCTGGCCACCGGCACCTTCTATTTGTTGATGCTGGCGCTGGGCATGGCGGCGGCCGCGGTGGCGGCCCACCTGGGGCTGTCGGTCACCTTACAGATCGTCGTGGCAGCACTCGCGGGCGGTGGCGCCACGGCCTTGTGGCACTGGAAGCGCATGAAAAACCCGCGCTCCGCGCCCGCGGCAGAAAACCGCGACGTCAACCTCGACATCGGCGAGCGTGTCAACGTCGAGGCCTGGGGCGCCGACCGCACGGCCCGCGTTTCCTACCGCGGCTCCACCTGGACAGCGCGGCTGCAACCCGGCGCCACCCCGCAGGCCGGCGAACACGTGGTCAAGGCCGTCGAAGGCAACTGGCTCGTCCTCGCTCCTCTTTCTTCACTTCACTGAAAGGCTCGCTCCATGGAAATCGCTCTCGTTCTGGCGGTCATCGCCGCCATCTTCATCTTCCAGACCTTCAAGATCGTGCCCCAGCAAAACGCCTGGGTGGTCGAGCGGCTGGGCAAGTACGACCGCACGCTGACACCGGGCCTCAAATTCGTGGTGCCCTTCATCGAAAAGGTGGCCTACAAACACTCGCTCAAAGAAGTGCCGCTCGACGTGCCCAGCCAGGTCTGCATCACGCGCGACAACACGCAGTTGCAGGTCGACGGCATCATCTACTACCAGATCACCGACCCGATGCGTGCGAGCTACGGCTCCAGCAACTACATCTTCGCCATCACGCAGCTTGCTCAAACCCTGCTGCGCTCGGTGATCGGCAAAATGGAACTCGACAAAACCTTCGAAGAGCGTGACTCCATCAACGCCTCGGTCGTCAACGCGCTCGATGAAGCCGCCTCCAACTGGGGGGTCAAAGTGCTGCGCTACGAGATCAAAGACCTGACGCCTCCGGCCGAGATCTTGCGCTCCATGCAGGCGCAGATCACCGCCGAGCGTGAGAAGCGCGCGCTGATCGCCGCCTCTGAGGGCCGCAAGCAAGAGCAGATCAACATTGCGACCGGCGAGCGTGAGGCTTTCATCGCGCGCTCGGAGGGCCAGCGCCAGGCCGAGATCAACAACGCCCAGGGCCAGGCAGCCGCCATCGTGGCCGTGGCCGAAGCCACGCCCGACGCCATCCGCAAGGTCGCCGACGCCATTCGCGCCCCCGGTGGCGAGCAGGCGGTACAACTCAAGGTGGCCGAAAAAGCCGTCGAGGCGTATGCCCAGCTCGCGCAGAAGAACAACACCATGATCGTGCCCGGCAACATGAGCGAGGTCGCCTCGCTGATCGCCACCTCGATGGCGCTCATCAAGCACAAGACGCCGGGCACCCCGTGAGCGTGGGCTAGAATCGCGCCCTTCACGGAGAGGTGGATGAGCGGTTTAAGTCGCACGCCTGGAAAGCGTGTGGGGGCTAATAACCCCCCGCGGGTTCGAATCCCGCCCTCTCCGCCAGAAAAGCTGCCCGCCCTGAGCGGGCATTTTTTCGTCGCCGCTCAGCCTAACTAACCGGCATCCAAGGCTCGATGATGGCGCGCAGCTGCTCGATGGCGAAAGGCTTCGCCAGGTGGTCATCCATGCCGGCCGCCAGGCACCGCTCCACGTCGCCGCTGAATGCATTGGCCGTCAAGGCGATGACGGGGGTGCGCTGCTTGCCTGCCGCGCGTTCAATCTCGCGAAGCCGCGTGGTGGCCTGGTAGCCGTCCATCACGGGCATCTGGCAGTCCATCAGGATCACCTCAAACGATTCGTCGGCCAGCCGGTCCAACGCCTCTTTGCCGTCCTCGGCAATCGCCACCTCCAGGCCCAGCTGCTCCAACATGGCGCTGCCGATCAGGCGATTGACGCTGTTGTCTTCGACCAGCAGAGCCCGCCCACTGAGCCTGGCACTGCGCTCGGGCCGAACGGCGGGCGAGGGCTCGGCCCGCGCCAAACCTCGGGCGCGTGGCAGATTCAGCTCGAAACGAAAGCTTGCGCCGCGGCCGAGCTGGCTCGTCACCTCCAGCTCACCGCCCATCGCGCGAACCAGCCCCCGGCTGATGGCGAGGCCCAGCCCAGTGCCGCCCATCTCACGCGCAGCCGAGCCCTCTGCCTGAACAAAGGGCTCGAAGATTTTGTCAAGCTGCGACTTGGCAATGCCCGGCCCGCTGTCTGACACCTCGAACGTGACCCGCTCGTGCTTCTCGTCCTCGTGGCCATGAACCCTCACCACCACGGCGCCCTGCCGGGTGAACTTCATGCCGTTGCCCACCAGATTGATCAGCACCTGGCGAATGCGCAAGGCGTCCCCCAGGCGCCAGCCCGACAATTCGGGGGCCGCCTCCAGCCGCAGCTCAACCAGCTTGCTCTTGGCCGTCGACGAAAACAGCAGCGTGACCGAGCGCACCACCGCGAGCACATCAATGGGCTCTTGTATGAGTTCGAACTGGCCGGCGCCAATCTTGGCGAAGTCGAGCACCTCGTTGATGATGCCCAACAACGCCTCGCCCGAGGTGGACGCGACGCTGAGGTATTGCCGCTGCTGCGAGGTCAGTTCCGTGCCCGACAAGAGCTCCAGCGCACCGAGCATGCCGTACATGGGGGTTCGTATCTCGTGGCTCATGTTGGAGAGAAACTGCTCCTTGGCCCGGCCGGCCGAGAGCGCCTCGTCGCGCGCCTGCTCAAGCTCTTGTGTGCGCGCCAGCACCCGCCCCTCCAGGGTGGCATTCAGACCTGCCAAAGACTCGCGCGCGCGCCGGTCGATCAAGGCGTTGAGCTCGGCCGCCTGCGACACCTGGTTGAGGGCCTTGGCCAGCGCTTCGGCGTCGGCCTGCGCGCGCACGGCCGAAAGAACCAGCTGCTCGTTGGCTTCCATGAGCTGAGTCGCCTGGCTGCCCACGACTTGATGCTCAGCCGTCTGGCGCAATTGCTCCTGCATGTGGGCCAGAACCAGGCGCACTTGCGCAGACTGCTCTTGCAGCTCGGCGAGTTCCCGGGCGGCGTTGTCGAGAGGGCTGGGCCTGCCGTTGAAAAGGCTTTTCACCTTGCCCCCTGTTGGCCTCTGCACATCAAGCACCGCTGCGGCGACTAGGACCACTGCGCTCATCAGCGTCTCGCTGCCTCGTTGGCCTGCCGCCCAGCAAGCCTTCCTCATCAGGGAGCATCTCATCCACATGGATGCCGTCATCGGCGATGGTGAACAGACGCAGCTCGTGGGAGTGATTGCTGGAACGAACCTTGACCACCGCAATCACGCGCAGCAACTGGCTGTCGACCTCGATGTAGCGTTGAACGATGATCGCGTCGGTGAGAAACGCCGTGCCATACGGGCTGAAGCGAAGGTCGGTGTACCGGTCTTCGAGCTCCGAGGTCAGCATCACGGTGACACCAAGCCGCGCGAGCGCAGTGACCATGCGAGACAGCGACTCGCGAAAGTCGTCGCGAAACGTCGGAGCCAGCGCGAGCTCGAACCCCGACAGCGAATCGATCACGATGCGACTGGCCTTGAGGCGATGCACTTCATTCATCAGCAGCAGAACGATCTCGTCGATCGACAGATCCGGCGCGTGGCTGACGACCACACCGACACGGCCGCTCGCAATGAGTCCGGCGAGCACCGGGTCGCGTGATCGTCCGGGGCGCTGTTCGAAGGCCGCGATCACGCCTGTCTCTCCGCAACGCGCGCCCTCGGCCAGGAAAGACGCGGCCAGGATGCTCTTGCCCGAGCCAGACGGCCCGGCCACCAGCACGGAATAGCCGCGCGGAATACCTCCCCCCAACATGTCGTCCAGCCGCGGCACACCGGTCAGCGCACGGGCCTCGATTGGCGGAACCATCGCTTCAACGGTCGTGCCCACGGCCTCATTGGCTGGAGCAAACACTGTGACCCCAGCCGCGCTAATTCGCAGGGTGTGCAAGCCAGCGAGCGTGGGCTGGCCGCGCATCTTCACGACCTCCAGCTTGCGCACCATGGAGTTGTGTTGCACGCACTGGCGCAACGAGATCAAGCCGTCGGCCACGGTGAACACAGGGCTGGCTTCGGTTTCGCCGGTGTACTCGCCCACCAGAAAGCTCGTGGCCTGCCAGCTCGTCATGAGCATGCTGAGCCGGTGCACAAATTGCTGAAGGTGACCGTGCGGGGGGCCCGGCCCGGTGCTTGACAACAACAGAGAGCGAAAGGAATCCACAAACACAAAACCCGGCCCGCGCTTTTCCACTTCGGCGGCCATGCGCTGCAACACGCGGTCTAGATCGCCGGCCGCGACCTCGTCTGCCAAGTCGATAAAGTGAATCGATTCATTGATCCACCGGCTGTCGAAAAAATCGAACTGCTGCTGATAGCGCAGCATCTTCAAGGGCGGCTCGCCCAGCACGGTGAAATAGAGCGCCGGTTGTTGCGCCGTGGCCAGCGCAAACATCATCTGGTGCGCAAGGGTTGTCTTGCCACAACCCGGTGGCCCGGAAATGAGTGTGAAAGAGAACTCGGGCAAGCCGCCGCCGAGCACTTCGTCCAGCCCGGGCACGCCGGTGGCCAATCGCTTGATCTTGACTTTGGCGGTCATGGTGCGGTGTCCCGAGCGGGTGTGCCGCCGGTTGGCGAAAGATCCCACACAGAGTCCAGCAATCGCTCACTGAGCGATGCGCCGATCAAGGCATTCAGCAGTTCGGTGAAGGTATGGATCAGCGCAACCCCCGTTTCGACTGCTTCCGCCTCACTCCGCTCGGCCAGCATCTCCCGCAGCGGCGCCACATCGATGGCCAAGCTCGCATCAACACCTTCGCGTACCTGCGCCAGCCAGGGAAAGGCTGCGCTGTTCAGGTACAGGCTTCGCTTGTAAAGAGCGGCCACACCGCGCCGCCCCAGCACCGGGGAAAGTGCCAGCTCCAAGTCGTGCCAGGCCGCGGCAACGGCACCGGAAATCTGCCTGGCGTCAGCATTCGTGGCGACTCTGTCAGCCAGCAATGCCATCGCCCGTGTGTTGGTTGCACTTTGCATCAGATCAATCGCCCTGATTCGCGGCTGAGTTAACAGCGTATGAGGGTGCGGAGGGCGAGTCTGTGCGATTGCGTACGCACAAGCGCCAACAGCGGTGATCCGCGCACCCGCACGCGCGACCACCACACGCTGCGAGCGGCCATGAAAAAGGGCGCCCGAAGGCGCCCTTTCCCGTTAGCTTGAACTGAAAGCTTTAGCGAACCACGGCGATCTGTTCGCGCTTTTCACCCTTGTAGGTGTAGAGCGTCAGGGCGCCGTTCTTCACGTCGCCCTTTTCGTCGAACGAGATCGTGCCGGTCACTCCCTTGAAGTTGGCAGTCTTGGCCAGCTCAGGCAGGTACTTGGCAGGGTCGGCCGAATCGGCCTTGACCATGGCAGCCACCATCACGTTGACGGCGTCGTACACGTACGGTGCGTAGATCTGCACATCGGTGTTGAACTTGGCCTTGAACTTGGTCTTGAACTCTTCCAGACCGGCCTTGGCCTCGCCTTCGACACCACCGGCTTCGGCGCACACCACCTGGCCGTCGGCCATGGCACCACCGGCCAGCTTGGGCAGCTCGCCCGTGCAGATGCCGTCGCCGCCGACAAACTTGGCCTTGATGCCGAGTTGTTTGGCTTGGCGGATCATCGGGCCGGCCACAGCGTCCATGCCGCCGTAGAACACGACGTCAGGCTTGGACGCCTTCACGGCGGTCAGGATGGCGGTGAAATCGGTGGCCTTGTCGGTGGTGAACTGACGGGCGCCCACTTTGCCACCAGCGGCGACAACACCCTTCTCGAACTCTTCGGCAACACCTTGGCCGTAGGCCGTGCGGTCGTCGATCACGGCGATCGACTTGCCCTTGAGTTGGGCGACAGAGTACTTGCCCAGCGTGCCACCCAGGTGCACGTCATCGGCCACCACGCGGAACGTGGTCTTGAAGCCTTGACGGGTGAACTTGGGGTTGGTGGCCGAAGGCGAGATTTGCGGAATGCCGGCGTCGCTGTAAATCTTGGAGGCAGGGATCGAGGTGCCCGAGTTCAGGTGGCCGATGACGCCGTTGACCTTGGAGTCAACCAGCTTCGTGGCTGCGGCGGTGCCTTGCTTGGGATCGCCAGCGTCGTCTTCAGCGATCAGCTCGAAGGTGACCTTCTTGCCGCCGATCATCACGCCCTTGGCGTTGAGCTCGTCGATGGCCATGCGAGCGCCCATCTCGTTGTCTTTACCCAGGTGGGCGATGCCGCCGCTGGTGGGGGCCACGTGGCCGATCTTGATGACGGAGGAGGTAGCCGCCGCTGCTGCGGGAGCCGATGCGACAGGAGCAGCTGCCGTGGGCTCTGCTTTTTTGCCGCAGGCCGACAGCGCGAGCACGACGGAGGCCGCCGCGGAGAGCGCAAAGATCGATCTCTTCATTTGAATTTCCTTAAGGGTTGGGAAAACTGATTAGCAAAGCTTGTGCCGATGCTTGCAGCCTCAGACAGGCCGCCATGATCCCGAATGCGCGTCGGGAATGCAATACGAGGTGTTGCTCAATTGGTGCATGCGCCGTGTCAGCGCCTGTGGAGCCGGTCAAGCTCGAGCGCCACCGCCCGCGCCACCATCTCGCGCAGGCTCAGCGCCAGCTGGTTGCGCATCTCGCGCACCAGGGCGTCGGTCATGCGCGCCAGCACCGGCGCCAGGGTTTCCCGCAGGCGGTGCTCGAACATCAGGTCGAGCTGTTTGTCCAGATCGGCCAGCACCCGCTGGGCCAGCGCGGCTTCGTCGATGGCCGGCGGCACCGGCCTCGCCTTGGCGAACGGAGCAGCGGGCTTCTCGTCCAGCCGGGCGGGCTCGGTGGGGGGGAAGCCGCTGTCGGAACCCATCGACGGGTACTCGCTGTCGGGCATGGGCGCCGCCTTGGGCATGACCACCACCTCGGTCAGCACCGGCACGCTGCGCGGCGGCTGAGTGGTGAGCTTCATGCCCCAGCCTCCTGGGCCACGTCGTGCTTGGCGATCACATAGCCACGGTCGCTGTAGTGCTTCCAGCGTGCGCGGCCGGCTTGGCGGTCGGGGCCGTCGAGCGACACCAGCTCGATCACCCGGGTGAAGGTCTCGAAGCCGTCGACCAGCTCGTCACCCATGTTGAGCAGCACCTCGTGGTGCGGTGCTTCGTGCACACGTTCGGTCAGCCAGATGGGGGTGGCCTGCAGGCGCGGAGCCACCGGCTGGCCGGGCCGGGCGTGCACATGGGGCACAAAGTCGAGTGGCTCGAACATCCACAGCTGGCGGTCGAGTGCCGTCAGGACCGGCGTTGGTGCAGCCACCACCACGCGCGCGCCGCGGCGCACCGCTTTGCGCAGCAGGCGGCAGGCGTAGCCCATGCGATCGGGCACGTTGAAGTGAAAGCTGACCTCGGTCATGGGTGCTGTTCAAACCCAGCCGCCGCCGGGCCGCCCCAAGGCGGCTGGCGCCCCCTCGGGGGGCAGAAGCAAAGCGACGTGGGGGCCGCCATCCGGTCAGCCGGCCTGCGACAAAACGAAGTGGGTCAACAGCGCCACCGGCCGCCCGGTGGAGCCCTTGGCGGCGCCCGACTTCCATGCGGTGCCGGCGATGTCGAGGTGCGCCCAGCGGTACTTGGCGGTGAACTTCTTCAGGAACAAGGCGGCAGTGATCGCACCGCCCTCACGCCCGCCCACGTTGCCCATGTCGGCAAAGTTGCTCTTCAGGCCCTCGGCGTATTCCTCGTCGAGGGGCATGCGCCAGGCTGGGTCGAGCGCGGCCTGACTGGCGGCGAGCAATTCACCCGCCAGAGCGTCGTCGGGTGAGAAGAGGCCCGTGTTGACTCTGCCGAGTGCCACCACGCAGGCGCCGGTGAGCGTGGCCACATCGACCACCACCGATGGTTTGAAGCGCTCGGCGTAGGTCAGCGCGTCACACAGGATCAAGCGGCCTTCGGCGTCGGCGTTCAAGGTCTCGACGGTCTGGCCCGACATGCTGGTGACCACATCACCCGGTTTGATGGCACGCCCATCGGGCATGTTTTCGCAAGTGGGCACGATCACCACCAGGTTGAGCTTGGGCTTCAGCTCAGCCACGGCACGCAGGGCGCCCAGCACGCTGGCCGCGCCACCCATGTCGAACTTCATCTCGTCCATCTCGGCGGCGGGCTTGATCGAGATGCCACCGGTGTCAAAGGTGATGCCCTTGCCCACCAGCACCACCGGGGCCTGCGTCTTGGCCGCACCGTTGTAGCGCGCCACGATGAAGCGCGGGGGCTCGTGCGAACCCTGTGCCACGGCGAGGAAGGCGCCCATGCCGAGTTTTTCGATCTCTTTGCGGTCGAGCACGTCGACCTTGAGGTCGTAGGCCTTGCCGAGCTTCTTGGCCTGCTCGGCCAGGTAAGTCGGCGTGCAGTGGTTGCCAGGGCGGTTGGCCAGGTCGCGGGCCAGCGTCACGCCGGCGCTGACCGCTTGCCCACGCACCAGCCCGGCTTGCACGGCCTTGGCTTGCCCTTTGCTGCACACCAGGGTGAGCTTGGCGAGCTTGGAAGGCTGCGGCGCGCTCGGTTTGGTGTGGCGGTACAGGTAGGTGGCATCTGCCGCTGCGGTCACCACGGCTTCGGCGTGCTGCTCGTCGAGGTCTGCACCACCCACCAGGGCCACCACCACGTGCTGTGCGCCCATGCCCTTGAGTTGGTTCAGGCCTTGCAACACGGCCGCTTTGAAGGCCTTCACGCCCGAGCCACCCATCGCAGAGGCCATCACACGCGGCGCCTTCACGCCCGGCAATCGGTGCAGGTAGAGGCAGCGCCCGGCCTTGAGCTGGAGGTCTTCGTGGGCCACCGCATCGTTGAGCGGTGTCGCGAGCTTGGCATCAAGGGCCGCATCGATCGTTTCACCCGCCAGCACCAGCAGCAATGCATCGGCAGTCAATGAGGACAAGCTGCCGAGCGAAGAAATCTGGTGTCGGAAGTCCATAATGCGGCCCATTCAAGAATCCAATGATGTTATTCGATTCCTCTCTGAGGCGAGACCTGTCGCGCACCTTCGGCGCCACCCTGGTGGTCATCCTGACCATCGTGCTGACGATGATGGTGATCCGCTTTTTGGGCCAGGCGGCGTTGGGGCGCGTTTCGCCGCAAGACGTGGCGCTGCTGCTGGGCTACTACGCGCTCGGCCACCTGCCGACCATGCTGAGTCTGTCGCTCTTCATCGCCGTGGTGGCCACGCTCAGCCGCATGTACCGCGACAGCGAAATGGTGATCTGGTTCGCAAGCGGCGTGGGCCTCTCGCGCTTCGTGCGCCCGGTGCTGCATGTGAGCTGGCCGGTGCTGCTGGTGGTGGGCTTGCTCGCCCTCTTCGTGTGGCCGTGGGTCAACAAACACAGCACCGAGATGCGTGAGCGATTTGAGCAACGCTCTGACCTGTCTCGCGTGGCGCCGGGCCAGTTCCAGACCTCGCGTGATGGTCAACGGGTGTTCTTCATCGAGCGCGCCAGTGAAGACGGCCGCGACGGGCGCAACGTGTTCATCTTGTCCAAACAGGGTGAGAGCGAATCAGTCACCTCGGCGCGCAGTGGCCGCATCGTCAACACGCCCGAAGCCAACTACCTGGTGCTCGACCGCGGGCAGCGCAACGAACAAAACCTGAAAACCCACGAAAAGACCGTGGCGCGCTTTGAAAGTTACCGTGTGCTGGCCGGTGAACGCGCGCTCAGCAGCGTCGACAACCTGCCGCCCAAGGCGCGCCGCACCATCGAGCTGCTGCGCGGCCCCGATCCGAGCGCCCAGGGCGAGTTGACCTGGCGACTTGGCCTCACGCTGGGTGCCGCCAACCTGCTGCTGCTGGCCATCGGCCTGTCGTCGACCCAGCCGCGACGGGCGAGCAACTGGAATCTGCTGTTTGCGCTGCTGGCCTTCGTCGTCTATTTCAACCTCATCAACCTCTCGCAGGCCTGGGTGGCCGCCGGCAAGATGGGCATGGGCTTCGCACTGACCATGACACACGGCGGCGCCTTCCTGCTGGCGCTTGCACTGCTGTGGTGGCGCGATCACGGCACCAACCTCGCGCTGCTGCGCCTGCCACGCAAGGCGGCGGCATGAAGACGGTTCGCCGCCTGCTGTATGCCGACATCGTTTCGTCGGTGATCTTTGTGGCGTTGGCCTTCCTGTCGCTCTTCTTCTTCATCGACTTTGTCGACGAGCTGGCCGATGTGGGCAAGGGCTACACCGCGCTGCATGCGGCGCTGCACTCGGTGCTCAAGCTGCCAGGGCATTTGTATGAGCTGTCACCGATTGCGGTGTTGATCGGGTCGATCTATGCGCTGTCGCGTCTGGCCCAGTCCTCAGAGTTCACCATTTTGCGCACCGGCGGGCTGGCACCCAGCCGCGCGCTGGCACTGTTGGCCGGGCTCGGCGTGGCGTTCGGCATCGCGACCTTCATCGTGGGCGACTACCTCGCGCCCTTGAGCGAGCGCGCCGCTGCCCAGTTGCAAGCGCGCTTCAAGGGCGGCTTCAGCCTGGGCGATTCGGGCGCCTGGCTGAAAGACCGCAACACCACGCCGCAGGGCGAACGCTCGTATTCGATCAACGTCGAGCGCGCCAACGCCGACGGCGAGCTGATCAACATCCGCGTGTTCGAGTTCGATGGCAGCAGCCGCCTGTTGCGTCGCATTGGCGCGGCCAGCGGGCGGGTCGATGGCGACGGCGTGTGGGCCTTGTCCGATGTGACCCTCACCGATTGGAGCGCCTCCGACGCACCCGGCACCCGGCTCAACGTGAGCGAAGAAAAACGCGCCACCTACAACTGGCCTAGCACCCTGTCGGCCGGTGTGGTGGCTGCCGCGGTGCTGCCCGAGAGTTCGATGTCGACGGTGGAGCTGTTTCGCTACATCAGCCACCTGGCCGACAACGAACAGGCCGCGCAGCGTTACGAGATCAAGTTCTGGAAGCGTGCGCTCTACCCGCTGGCCTGCCTGGTGATGATCGGCCTGGCCCTGCCCTTTGCGTACATGCACGGGCGGGCGGGCGGCGTGAGCCTCAAAGTGTTCGGCGGCATCATGTTGGGCATCAGCTTTGTGCTGCTCAACAACGTGGCCGCCCATCTGGGTTTGCTGCGTGACTGGACACCCTGGATGGTCTCCGCCGCGCCGAGCTTGATTTATCTGTTGTTGTCATTCGCCGCGTTCAGCTGGTTGGTTCGATACCGGTAAGCACACGATGAAACGAAGCACCCACCCTGGCCTGCTGCTGTTTGCCCACGGCGCGCGTGATCCGAACTGGGCCTTGCCTTTCGAGGCAGTGGCCAAGCGCGTGCGTGAGGGGCGGCCTGGCCTGCCAGTGGAACTCGCGTTCCTGGAGTTCATGAGCCCCAATTTGTCAGAGGCCGGCCACCGTCTGGTGGCGCTCGGCTGCAATGACGTGGCGGTCGTTCCGCTGTTCCTCGGCGCCGGCGGGCATGTGCGCAAGGACCTGCCCGCCTTGATGACCGACATGGCGCATACCCACCCGCGTGTCACCTGGCGCTTGCAGCAGGCCATCGGCGAGGTCGACAGCGTGATCCGCGCGATGGCCGAAGCCGCCATGGTTTTGGCCGACCACTCGCCTCCTTCAGACACAAAGTGATTTAATCCAGGCAGTCCACATACTGCTTTGGAATATGAACCTGCACCAGTTTCGGTTTGTCCAAGAGGCGGTTCGGCGCGATCTGAACCTGACCGAAACCGCCAAGGCCTTGTTCACCTCACAACCCGGCATCTCCAAAGCCATCCTGGAGCTGGAAGGCGAGTTGGGGGTCGACATCTTTGCCCGCCACGGCAAACGCCTGCGACGCGTCACCGAACCGGGTCAGCACGTGCTCAAGTCGATCGAGGTGATCATGCGCGAGGTCAACAACCTCAAGCGCATCGGCGAAGAGTTCTCCAAACAAGACAGCGGCACGCTCTCGATCGCCACCACCCACAGCCAGGCGCGCTACTTCCTGCCCGAGCCGCTGGCCCAGCTGCGCAAACGTTTCCCCAAGGTCAACATCAGCCTGCACCAGGGCTCGCCGGCCCAGGTGGCGAAGATGCTGCTGGAAGACGTGGCCGAGATCGGCATTGCCACCGAGTCGATCGGCGAGGTCGACGAACTGGTATCGCTTCCTTGTTATGAGTGGCATCACGCTTTGGTGATGCCGGCGGGTCACCCGCTGGCGCAGCTGGAGCGCATCTCGCTGGAAGACCTGGCACGTGAACCGCTGGTCTCGTACCACCCGTCGTTCAGCGGGCGCACGCGTGTCGACCAGGCGTTTGCTGCACGCCGACTCAAGCCCAACATCGTGCTCGAAGCCATCGACGCCGACGTGATCAAGACCTATGTGCGCCTGGGCCTCGGCGTGGGCATCGTGGCCGAGATCTCGGTGCGCGACGACCCGCCGGGTGGCGACCTGGTCTCGCGCCCCGTGGGCCACCTGTTCGGCCAGAGCATCACGCGTGTGGCCTTCAAGCGCGGCGCCTACCTGCGCAACTTTGTGTACTCGTTCGCCGAGATGCTGTCAGACCGCCTGACGCGCACGCTGATCACCCGCGCCATGAGTGGCGAATCGGACGACGACTACCAGCTTTGATCTGCTCCGCCATGACGACCACCTTCACACCGCCCACGCTGACCAGCCGCCTGCCCCAGGTCGGTACCACCATCTTCAGCGTGATGTCGGCGCTGGCACAGCAGCACAACGCGGTCAACCTGGGCCAGGGCTTCCCCGATTTCGACTGCGACCCGAGACTGCTCGACGCCGTGAACGCCGCCATGCGCCGCGGCCTCAACCAGTACCCGCCGATGGCCGGCGCCCTGCCCTTGCGCGAGGCCATCGCTGCGAAGCTTGCGACGCTGTACGGCCACAGTTATGACCCGGGCAGCGAGATCACGGTGACGGCGGGCGCCACACAGGCCATCTTGACCACCATCCTCGCCATCGTGCACCCGGGCGACGAGGTGATCGTGCTCGACCCGAGCTACGACAGCTACGACCCCAACATCGCGCTGGCCGGTGGCCGGGCCGTGCACGTGCCGCTTACGCCGCGCAGCTTCAGCCCCGACTTCGAACGCATTGCCGCCGCACTCACGCCACGCACACGCGCCATCGTCATCAACACGCCGCACAACCCCAGCGCCACCGTCTGGACGGCCGACGACATGTGCCGCCTCGCCGCGCTGCTGCGCCCCACCAACGTGGTCGTGATTGCCGACGAGGTGTACGAGCACATGGTCTACGACGGCCTGGCGCACGAAAGCGTCTCGCGCCAACCGGAGCTTGCGGCGCGCAGCTTCGTGGTGTCGAGCTTCGGCAAGACCTACCACGTGACCGGCTGGAAGGTGGGGTACGTGGCTGCGCCCGCGCCGCTGATGGCGGAGTTTCGCAAGGTGCACCAGTTCAACGTGTTCACCGTCAACACGCCAATGCAACACGGCCTGGCCCAATACATGGCCGACCCCGCGCCTTACCTGGAACTGGGTGCGTTTTACCAGCGCAAGCGCGATCTCTTTCGCGCGGGCCTCGCATCCACACAACTCAAGCTGCTGCCCACCACCGGCAGCTACTTTCAGAGCGTGGACTACTCAGCGGTGAGCGACCTCAGTGAAGAAGCCTTTTGCCGCTGGCTGACCACCGAAGTGGGCGTGGCGGCGATCCCGCTGTCGGCCTTCTACGCGGGTGGCTTCGAGCAGAAGCTGGCTCGTTTCTGCTTCGCCAAAAAAGACGAGACGCTGGTGCTCGCCCTGGAGCGGCTCAACGCGAGTTTCGCTTGAAGTCGGGGTCTTCGAGCGTGAGGTGAGGCGGCAGGTCGGTGGAGACGTCGAGGTCGATCGAAAAGTGCTCCGGTTCCGCAGGTGGCGTTGACGCCTGCACACTGGTCAGGGTGGACGCGGGTTCGTCGTTCAGCGGCAGCAGCAGGTCAACAACTCTGGGGCTCGTGTCACGCTCGGCCAGGTCACGCGACATGCCATACAAGAACAGCAGCTCGCGGTAAGCGGGCACGTCAAAGGTGGGCCCCGCGTCGCGGCGGAACAGTGACGCATCCAGCAAGTCCATGGCCTGTGACGGTGTGGCCCAGGCCTTTTGCAGACGGCTCATCACATCGGGGTAGCCTTCCAAGCTCAGGCCGAGCTCGGGGTCGACGTCCCACTCCGGCGCGTAGGCATTGAAGCGGCGGTTGAAACGCTCTCGAATGCGGTCGTAGGGTTCGCGTTCACCACGGCGGCGGTAGATCTCGAGCAACTTCAGATAGGGCAAGGGGCTCACGCCGCCCGTGCTGCGCACGTGGCCCATCAGCAGGTCGATGGCCGCGTCGTCCTGACCGAGCACCACAAAGAACTCGGCTTGTTGCTCCAGGTCGATCAGCTCTTCCGCCGACATCGGCCGGCGTGGTTCAACCACCGCCGCATCGAGCTCGCCTGAGCGTGATGGCACAGCCGCCGGCGCCGGCGCCGGCATGGGCGTCGCGCCCAAGGTGTCACGCAGCGACACGGTCTCGGGCGCAGAGGCGGCCGAGGGCGGCGTCCACACATCTTCGGCGACCATCGCAGGCGGGCTGGCCTCGACGGGCGGCGTCCACCAGGCGGCTGAGCGGCGATCACGCTTTCTCAACCACCACATGGCTCCAAGACCTGCCGCCAGCACCCCACACAACAAGGCCAACAGGTACACAAGCGGGTTGGCATAGCGGCTGGCCTCGGCCGCACGCACCCGCAGCTGCATCTCGGTCAGCGCCTTGTGGGTGGCCTCGCCGTCGCTGCGCAGCTTGAGCAGGGCCGATTCCAATGCTTTCAAACGCTCTTGCTCACGAAGGCGTTGCGCTTGTTCGGGGTCGACAAAACGCGGTGCGGCGCCCGACGCCGCCGGGTCAGACGCCTGGCTCAACGACGTGGCCATCTGCAGCGATGGCAAGATCATCGCGTCGGCCTCCACCGGGTCGAGCCGCAGCACCGGGCCGCTCTTGGCTTTGACAGTGATTTGAGCGCGGGTTCGCGGTGAAGCCGCTACCGCCACAGGCGCCGCCTCTCGCGCAGCCGACGCCACCTCAGTACGGCTGGGTGAACCGGGCGAGCGAGGCGGTCGGTCGCGGCGCGCCTGCACGGGCGCTGACGCCGCGGGCTCGGCCGAAGGAACTGCCGCCAACACGGCGCCCACAGGCGACTCCGCACGGTCAGGCAACCAGCTTGCTTCGGCAGGCTCGCTGCCGGACGCCACCGCACCGCGTAGCGGCGGGTCGGCAAACACCATGAAGCTGCGCGACAGGCTGGCCGGGCAGCCCACATGCAGCTGAATGTTGACCACCGGCTCATCGACCGGGATCGTCGTCGTGATGCGCACGCGGCGCTCGCCGCTCCCGGCCGCGGTCTCAAGCCGCGTGCGAACCTGGGCATCGACCAACACACGATCGCCGAGACTGACATCGGCCTTGACGCACTTGGCTTCGAGGGTTTCGTTGGGGTCGAGCCGCAGCGCGATCGCGAAGCTCAGTGGCTGGCCCAAGGCGGTGGTCGATGTGACCTTGCCAAACCCCAGCGCCATCGCTCGATCCGCACTCATGCCAAGAGCAAGAAGCAGTGCGAGCGAGGTCAGGAATCTCTGCATTCGATGGGGCAGTCGGCTAACAATTGACTCTAGCATGAAGTCCCGTTTTTTCAGAGGTAAACCGGGGCTGCGGGCACGCTCAAGCGTGGCGCATGACACAATCGTTCGTGCGAGTTTGCGCGCGCCCTCACAACGCTTGATCATGCCCTCAGAATTGCACGCCGAACGACGCGAAGGCACGCTGGTGCTGACCATCAGCGACCCGGCTTCGCGCAACACGCTGTCTGAACAGGTTTTTGCGGCCGGCGTTGAAGCACTCGATGTGGCCGAGACCGACCCCACCGTGCGCTGCATCGTGCTGCACGGCGAAGGCGCGCACTTCTGCGCAGGTGGCAACCTGCAGCAACTCAAAACGAACCGTAGCGCAGACCCCGAGCTGCAAGGCGACATGCTGCAACGCTTTCACGATTTTGTGGAAGTGCTGCGTGTGTTTCCGAAGCCGGTGATCGCCGCCGTCGAAGGCGCGGCGGCTGGCGGCGGCTTCTCTCTTGCGCTGGCATGCGACCTGATCGTCGCCGCAGACAACGCGAAGTTCATCCTCTCCTACGGCCGCATCGGCCTCTCGCCCGATGGTGGCGCGAGCTGGCAACTGATGCAGCGCCTGCCGCGCAGCCTCGTCTTGCAGTTGATGTGGTTGTCGGAGCCCATCACCGCGCAGCAACTGCATGCGCACGGCATCGTCAACTGGGTGAGTGCGAGTGGCCAGGCTTTGACTCAAGCACTTGAGGTGGCCGAGCGGCTCGCGCAGTGCGCACCGAACGCCGTCGCCAGCGCCAAGGATCTCGTCAACCAATGGCCCGAGCGCAGCCTCGCACAGCAGCTCGATGCCGAGCGCACGCATTTTCTTGAGAACTTTTTTCACGCCAACGGTGGCGAAGGACTGCAGTCCTTTCTTGAGAAGCGCTCACCTCAATTCAGCTGATCGCACCGCCGCGCCTTCTGTCGCGTCAGAGACAAAACATGCACAACCCCGTTCTTACAATCGACGAGCTGTCCAACATCGAGTCAGGCTCGTGGTTCTCCAAACTTTCACAGCCATTGCGCGAAGCCATTCTGTCAAGAGCGCATGTGCGCCGCTTGGCCGATGGCGCGATGCTCTCGTCACGCGGTGCAGCGCCCGACTCGTGGTGCGGCGTGGCCAAGGGCGCAGTCCGCGTGAGCTCGGTCTCGCTCTCGGGCAAGGAGATCACGCTCACCTACGTGGAGCCCGGTGTGTGGTTCGGCGACATCTCCCTGTTCGACAACTTCCCGCGCACACACGACTCCAACGCCCACGGCGAGACCACGCTGCTGGCGGTGCGCAAACCCGACTTCCACGAGCTGCTGTCGCAACACGTCGAACTCTACGAAGCGCTGCTGCGGCTGAACTGCCGTCGCTTGCGCTTGATGTTCGACATGATCGAAGACCTCAACACACGCCCGCTGTCGGCACGTCTGGCCAAGCAAATCCTGCTGCTGGCGCGCGGCTATGGTGTGAAGCAGGGCGACGAAACGCGCATCGGCTTGCAACTCGCGCAAGAAGACCTGGCCCAGCTGCTCGGCGCCTCGCGCCAGCGTGTGAACCAGGAGCTCAAGGGCTTCGAGCGCGAAGGTGCGGTGCGCATCGAACCCACGCGCCTGGTGGTGCTGTCCAAAGACAAGCTGCTGGCGCTCGCCGAGCGCTGACGTTTTCACCCACCCGGTGAGCCGAGACCCCATGGACTCGAACACCGGCACCAAGCCAATCGCCGCGCAGCATGCGTTCAACACGCAGGCACTCACGGCCTACCTGCAGCAGCACCTGAGCGGCTTCAGCGGCCCGCTTCAAGTGGAACAGTTCAAGGGTGGGCAGTCCAACCCGACCTACAAACTCGTCACGCCGCAGCGCTCTTACGTGATGCGCTCCAAACCAGGGCCGATCGCCAAGCTGCTGCCCTCGGCCCACGCCATCGAGCGTGAATTCCGCGTGATGTCGGCACTGCAAGGCAGCGAGGTGCCCGTGCCGCACATGCACCTGCTGTGCGAAGACGAGTCGGTCATCGGCCGCGCCTTCTTCATCATGGAGTTCATGCAAGGGCGGGTGTTGTGGAACCAGTCTCTGCCCGGCATGAGCAACCCCGAGCGCACAGCGATCTACGACGAGATGAACCGCGTGATCGCCGCCTTGCACCAGGTCGACGTGAAAGCGGTGGGCCTGGCCGACTACGGCCGCCCGGGCAGCTACTTCGAGCGCCAGATCGCGCGCTGGGGCAAGCAGTACATGGCGTCGATCACCGAGCCCATCAGCGCCATGGAGCGCTTGATGGCGTGGCTGCCGGCCCACATGCCCGCGAGTGCGCGAGATGAGTCGCAGGTGTCCATCGTGCACGGCGACTACCGGCTCGACAACCTGATGTTCCACCCTAGCGAGCCGCGTGCCATTGCCGTGCTCGACTGGGAGCTGTCCACGCTGGGCCATCCGCTGGCCGACTTCAGCTATCACGTGATGTCGTGGCACATCCCGCAGAGCACCTTTCGCGGCCTCGGCGGGCTTGATCTCGCGGCGCTGGGAATTCCCACGGAGTCGGCCTACATTCGGCGCTATTGCGAGCGCACTGGCGAGCGCACCGGCCGCCGCAACGTGGAGGCTGTGATGGCCGACTGGAACTTCTACCTCGCCTACAACCTGTTCCGCGCGGCGGGCATTTCACAAGGCATCGCCAAGCGCGTCGAAGACGGCACGGCCGCCAGCGCCGAGGCCAAGCAGGTGGCTGCCAGCGCAAGGCCTCTGGCCGAAATGGCCTGGCAGATGGCCCAGCAGGCCTGACCCCCCTTCACCTCACGATCACCCCCAGGAGACAAACATGGACTTCGCCTACTCACCCCGCACCCAGGAAATGCAGGCCAAGCTGCTGCGCTTCATGGACGATTACATCTACCCCGCCGAGGCGCGCTACACCGCCGAGATCGAGGCCAACACCCAGGCCGGCAAACGCTGGACGCCGCTGCAAACGATTGAAGAGCTCAAGCTCAAGGCCCGCGCCCAGGGCCTTTGGAATCTGTTCCTGCCGCCGAGCGCCGACGGCTCGTCGCGCGAGGCCGAATACGGCCCGGGCCTGTCCAACCAGGAGTACGCCCCGCTGGCGGAAATCATGGGCCGCGTGATGTGGTCGAGCGAGGTGTTCAACTGCTCGGCACCCGACACCGGCAACATGGAAACCATCGTTCGTTATGGCACGGCGGAACACAAGAAGCTTTGGGCCGAGCCGCTGCTCGAAGGCAAGATCCGCAGCGCGTTTGCGATGACCGAACCGGCGGTGGCTTCGTCCGACGCGACCAACATCGCCGCCAGCATCAAGCGCGAGGGCGACGACTACGTCATCAACGGTCGCAAGTGGTGGATCTCGGGCGCCGGCGACCCGCGCTGCGCAATCTACATCTTCATGGGCAAGACCGACCCTGAAGCCCCGCGCCACAGCCAACAGTCGATGATCCTGGTGCCGTCCAACACGCCGGGCGTGAAGGTGATCCGGCCGCTGCCGGTGTTTGGCTATGACGACGCGCCGCATGGTCACTGCGAGATTTTGTTCGAGAACGTGCGTGTGCCGGCCAGCAACATCCTGCTGGGTGAAGGCCGTGGTTTCGAGATCGCCCAAGGCCGCCTCGGGCCCGGCCGCATTCACCACTGCATGCGCTTGATCGGCCTGGCCGAGCGTGCGCTCGAGCTGATGTGCAAGCGCGCCTCGTCGCGTGTGGCCTTTGGCCGCACCATCGCCGAACAAGGTGTCACGCGCGAACGCATTGCCGAAGCGCGCTGCATGATCGAGCAGGCTCGCCTGCTCACGCTCAAGTCGGCCTGGATCATGGACGTGGCGGGCAACAAGACCGCCAAGGCCGAGATCGCGATGATCAAGGTGGTGGCGCCCACCATGGCCTGCCAGGTGATCGACTGGGCGATGCAGGTGCACGGCGGCGGCGGTGTGTCTGACGACTTCCCGCTCGCCTACTTCTACGCCATGGCGCGCACGCTGCGTTTTGCCGACGGCCCTGACGAAGTGCACCGCAACGCCATCGCCAAGCTGGAGCTCGGGCGCTACGCCTGAGTCGGGTGGCAGGGGGCGCGCTCAGCGCCCTTTGCCGTCTTCCGGGCCGAGCTGGGTTTGCCAGGCGGTCGAGCCGGTGCTCGACCAGTCGTTTGACCCCTCAGCCCCCAGCCCGGCCACACGCAGCGCCTGCAGCACGGCCACTTCGAACACGGCCACCGCCTGAGAAATGATCGGCACGGCGGGCTCAGGCAGTTGCATGCGAAGGTAAGCACGGCCACGCAGGAGCATCAGCACAAAGGGCGGTTCGCTCTTCAAGAAACCAACGGCGGCCTCTTCCATTTGGCGCGCCAGTGCGCCTTCGACCCAGGCGCTTGCCTCGGCCGGCGTGCTGCCGACCAGGCCAAACCGCATGCGCACCTCTTTTGACGCCTTGTAGGGCACCTTGGGGAACATCGCGAGCCAACGCATCTCTTCGGGCGTGGCACCGTCAATGACTGTTTGCGTGCTTTCGGTGAAGCGCTCGAAGGTCTGGCGCTCCAGCGTTTCATGCAGCGGCTGCGAGATCAGCAGCATTTGAAAGTTGGGCGACAAGCCCAGCTCCATGCGCAAGCGCAGCTCGTGACCTTCGATGTAGTTGCGCTGCGGCGGGCCCCACTCCAAACGCCAGGGCTTGCTGTCCATGCCCCCGTCGACGACAAAACCCTCGCCTTCGTGCTCGCGCTTGAACTTGAGCTTGTTGGCCTTGGCCCAATCCGACACCTCACGCCAATCCGGCCCAGGGGGTGGGCGCGAGATCAGCTTTTTGAAAGCGTCAAGCATGATGGTGTGGCATCCACTAGAGTGCACAACACACGGCGCGTGCCGCGAAGACTGGAGAATACAACGATGATCGAAGTGTATTCATGGCCTACCCCCAATGGCCACAAGGTTCACATCATGCTCGAAGAGTGTGGCCTGGCCTATCACGCGCAGCCGGTCGACATCGGCGCCGGTGACCAGTTCAAACCTGAGTTCCTGGCCATCAGCCCCAACAACAAAATCCCGGCGATCACCGACCCCGATGGGCCCGAAGGCAAACCCATCTCGCTGTTCGAATCGGGCGCCATCCTTTTGTACCTGGCCGGCAAGACCGGCAGGCTGCTGCCGCAATCGGTCACGGCACGCTACGAGGTGCTGCAGTGGCTGATGTTCCAGATGGGCGGTGTGGGGCCGATGTTGGGCCAGGCGCACCACTTCCGCATCTACGCACCAGAAAAGATCGACTACGCGATCAACCGCTACACCAACGAGGCCAAGCGCCTGTATGGCGTGATGGACAAACGCCTGGCCAAGAGCAAATACATCGGCGGCTCGGAATATTCCATCGCCGACATCGCGGTCTTCCCCTGGCTGCGTTCCTGGAAGAACCAGGGCATTGACTGGGTCGACTACCCCCACCTCAAGGGCTGGTTCGACGAGATCGCCGCCCGGCCGGCCGTTCGGCGGGGCGTTGAAGTGCTGGCCGACCTGCGCAAACCGCTGGTGGACGGCCAAGCGCGCGAGGTGCTTTTTGGCGCGCAGCAGTACCGACGGCGTTGATATGCCCCATCGGCACCCCTCGACCAGGGTGCTGTTACAGGCCGAAGAGGCTCCCGAAGCGCGGCAAAATACACACTTTCTCCCGCCCGGGCATAACTTTTGCCCCTGCCTGCCGCGATGAACTTGTTCGAACCTCTTCAGCCGCCTGGCCGTCTGCCCGTGGGAGCGGGGCAAGCACTTCAGCTTGGCTACATGCTGGAAGAGTTCGAAATCACCCAGGTTCTGGGTTTGACCAGCTTTGGCGTGCTCTACCTCGCCACCCACGTGACCGAGCAGAACACGGTGACCATCAAGGAGTACCTGCCTTCGTCGCTGGTGATGCGCCACGTCGACGGTCAGCTTGAGCTCACCGACCCAAGGCACAACGAGGCCTTTCAGCGTGGGCTCCAGTCCTTCGTCACCGAGGCGCTCACGCTCTCGCAGTTCGACCACCCTCACCTGCTGAGCGTGAACTGTGTCTGGGAGGCCAACGGCACCGCCTACCGGGTGATGCCTCTGCTCACAGGTACGACCTTGCTGGCACGGCGAAACAACCACAGCGAACCCGCCAGCCAAGACCAGTTGCAAGCGCTGTTCGACGGCCTGCTCGGCGCGCTCGAAGTGCTCAACGGCGCGGGCCTGTCGCATGGCCAGATCGAGCCCATCAACATCTTCATGCTCAACGGGGAGCACCCGGTGCTGATGGACTTTGACGCTGTCCATCATGCGGTGCTGAGTGACCTGAACGAACCGCACGTTGACACTTACGCCAGCCCAGAAAATTTGCATCAGATGAAGCGCTGCGACCTGCATGCGCTGGCCTCGGTGCTGCACTTTGCGATCAGCAACCACTGGCCTTCGGCCGCACGCGCCGAACCGCTGGCCGACGTGCTTGCCCGACGGAAGGACAGCGCTTCGGCCTTGGGTTACGCCCCAGAGTTCCTGAGCGCCATCGACACGGCGCTCGCACTGCCACCCGACGAACGCCCAAGCAGCGTGGCCGAATTCCGTGCGCTCTTCGCGCCCAAGCCGCAGGCCGCCACAACCGTGAAGCGCATCAACCCGCCGCGCCGCCCCAAAAGCCCACCCCTGCCCGAGCGCCCCAAGAACGAATACCCGCTGAACTCGTCGGAAAGTGTGCTGGCCTTGCTGGCCAATTTCGGCCGAGGCCCGGTGAACAAGTCCGAAGACATCGAGCAGTTTGAAAACCCGGCGGTTCCGACGCTGACCGAAGAAGCCGAACCCAGCTTGCCACCGCTTCGCGCGAGCCTGTTTGACGCCATGGATGCCGGCGAGCCGCTGCCGCAAAGCAACGTGGGCTACGGGCGCTTGCCCTATCGGCCGATGCCGCCCATTCCGGTGAGCCGCTGGCGGCGACTTGCTCCCGCAATAAGGTTTGGCGGGCTGGTGCTGGTTTGCGTGCTGGCGCTGGGTTGGGTGCTGACGTCCTGAGGACGCGGCCTGAAAGCTTCTGGCCTGCCCGGAGGGACTCGAACCCCCGACCTGCTGCTTAGAAGGCAGCTGCTCTATCCAGTTGAGCTACGGGCAGAACGGGGATGCGGGATAGATGAATGGTCGGAGCGGCGGGATTCGAACTCGCGACCTACTGGTCCCAAACCAGTTGCGCTACCAGGCTGCGCTACGCTCCGATCAAGCTCGCATTGTACCCAGGCAATCGGCACTCTCCGCGCGATCACGCATTGATTTGCTGCCAGCTTTTTTCAAGCCGCTTCACGCTCACCGGCTGCGGCGTGCGCAGCTCCTGTGCAAAGAGGCTGATGCGCAGCTCTTCGAGCAACCAACGAAACTCGTCCAACCGCGCGTCATGCACACCACGCCGCTCGGCCACGAGGCGCAGGTAGCGCTGTTCGATGGGCCGCAGCTCGCCCATGCGCGCCGTGTCGCGCGCTGGGTCGGCGCGCAATTTGTCCAAGCGCATGGTGACGCCTTTGAGATAGCGCGGCAGGTGCGCGAGTTGCGCCCACGGTGTTTGAAGCAAAAAACGTTTGGGCAGCAGCCGGCCGATTTGCGCTTGGACGTCATCGGCCACGTCTTTCGGTGCGCGTGCGTCTTTCAGCTTGCGTGATGCAGCGGCGTACTCGGTCAACACCAGCTGCGCGCTGCGTGCCACTTCGTTGGCGATCAGGGTCAGGCGCCCTCGCCCTTCGTCGATGCGGCGGCGAAAGGCTGCTGCATCGGTGGGCAAAGGATCAGCGAGAAACGCGCGATCGAGCGCGAGGTCGATGATCTGCTCGCGCAACTCGTCGGCCGCGCCCAGGGGCGCGAAGAGCATCGCCATCTTTTGCAGGTCGGGGACGTTTTTCTCCAGGTACTTGAGGGCGTCGCGAATTTGCAGGGCCACCAGGCGGCGCAAGCCCGCACGGTGTTTGCTGGCGGCGATGTCGGGCTCGTCAAACACCTCGATCAACACGTGGTTGCCGCGGTCGATCAGCGCCGGGAAGCCCACCAGCGTCTGGCTGCCACGCCGCACCTCCATCAGCTCGGGCAGCTCGCCGAAGATCCAGTCGGTGTATTGAACTTCGGCCGGCGCAACAGCGGCAACCGGCTTGCTCAGTTCAGCCTGAGCTGCCTTCGTGGGTGCAACGGGTGTCGCAGGCGCTGACGGCAGCCCTGGCCGCAACGCCGCCAAGGCCTGGAACGCCGAGCGCGCCTGGCCGCCCAGCTCGGCCTTCAGGCTCGGAAGGTTGCGCCCCGTGCCGAGCTGGCGGCCGTGCTCGTCGATCACCCGGAAGTTCATGAACAGGTGCTGCGGCAATTGCTCCAGCTTGAAATCGTTGCGCTTCACGTCGAGCTGGGTTTTGTCGCGCACGCTCTTGAGTAACACGTCGACAAGCGGCCCGGTGCCAAAGGCACTGCGCTCGTTCACCTCAGCGATGAAGCTGTCGGCGTACTCGGGCAAAGGCACCAGGCGCGAGCGTGGCCGCTGGTGCAGGCTCTTGGCCAGCGCCAGCACCTTGTCTTTGAGCATGCCGGGCACCAGCCACTCACAGCGTTCGTCGTTCACCTGGTTGAGGGCGAACAACGGCACCGAGACCGTCACCCCATCTTTCGGGTCACCGGGTTCGTGCAGGTAGCTCGCGCTGCAGTCCACACCGCCCAAGCGCAAGGTCTTCGGGAAGGCAGACGTGGTGATGCCCGCAGCCTCGTGGCGCATCAGCTCTTCACGCGTCAACAGCAGCAGCGCGGGTTGACGTTTGAGCTCGTCGCGATACCAGCGCTCCAGTGTGTGGCCGCTGCACACCTCGGCGGGCAGCTGCTGGTCGTAGAAGGCGTAAATCAATTCGTCGTCGACCAGCACGTCTTGCCGGCGCGACTTGTGCTCCAGCTCTTCAACCTGCGCGATCAACTTGCGGTTGGCGGCCAAAAAAGGCAGCCGCGTCTCCCATTCGCTGCCTACCAAGGCCTCACGAATGAAGATCTCGCGCGCCGCCACCGGATCGATGTTGCCGAAGTTCACACGCCGGTTGCTGTAGATCACGATGCCGTAGAGCGTGGCCCGCTCCAGCGCGATCACCTCGGCGGCCTTTTTCTCCCAGTGCGGCTCCAGCAGCTGGGTCTTGATCAGGTGGCCGGCGATGGTGGGCAGCCATTGCGGCTCGATGTGGGCGATGCCGCGGCCGAACAGGCGTGTGGTCTCCACCAGCTCGGCGGCCACGATCCAGCGCCCTGGCTTCTTGCTCAGGTTGGCGCCGGGGTGTTTGTAGTAACGAATGCCACGTGCACCCAGGTACCAGTCGTCTTCATCGCTCTTGAGACCGATGTTGCCCAACAGGCCGGCGAGCATGGCCAGGTGCAGTTGTTCGTAGGTCGCGGGAGAGCCGTTCAAGCGCCAGCCGTGTTCGGCGACCACGGTGTGCAGCTGAGAATGGATGTCGCGCCACTCGCGCACACGGCGTGGCGAGATGAAGTTCTCGCGCAGCAGTTGCTCTTGCTTGCGGTGCGAAAGTTTGTGTTCGCCCTGGCCTCCCTTGGCATCTTCCAGCCACTTCCAGAGCTTGAGCGTGCCCATGAATTCCGACTTCTCGTCGTCGAACTTCTTGTGAGCGTTGTCGGCGGCTTGCTGGTGCTCCATCGGCCGGTCACGGGCGTCTTGCACGCTCAAAGCCGAGGCGATCACCAGCACTTCGGCCAGCGCCTGCCGATCTCGGGCTTCGAGAATCATGCGGCCCACGCGCGGGTCGAGCGGCAGGCGGGCCAACTCGCCACCCATGGCGGTCAGTTCGTTCTGCTCATCCACGGCGCCCAGCTCGTTGAGCAATTGGTAGCCGTCGGCAATGGCGCGGCGCGGCGGTGGCTCCAGGAACGGGAAGTCTTCGACCAAACCCAGGTGAAGCGACTTCATGCGCAGAATCACCCCGGCCAACGAGGAGCGCATGATTTCAGGGTCGGTGAACCTGGGCCGCTCCGAAAAATCCTTTTCGTTATAGAGCCGGATGCAGATGCCGTTGCTCACCCGCCCACAACGGCCGGCCCGCTGGTTGGCCGCCGCCTGGCTCACCGGCTCGATCATCAGCTGCTCGACCTTGTTGCGGTAGCTGTAGCGTTTGACGCGCGCCGTGCCCGCGTCGATCACGTACTGGATGCCCGGCACGGTGAGCGAGGTTTCGGCCACGTTGGTGGCCAACACGATGCGGCGCGCGCTGTGCGGCTCGAACACCATGTCTTGCTCTTGCTGGCTGAGTCTTGCAAACAGCGGCACCACCTCTACGCCAGGCGGGTGATGACGGCGCAGGTGATCGGCCGCCTCGCGGATCTCGCGCTCGCCGGGCAGGAACACAAGCACGTCACCGCCGCCTTCGCGCCACAACTCGTCGACCGCGTCACCGATCGCGTCGTTCAGCCCGTACTCGCGACTTTCCTCGAACGGGCGATAGCGTTGCTCAACGGGGAAGAGCCGCCCCGACACCTGGATCACCGGCGCCGGAATCCACTCTGACCCCCACGCTTCGCTGCCCCCCGGGGGGGCGTCGCCCGCGTTGGGGCGGCCCGGCGCCGGGCGGCGCGACGCAAAGTGCCGCGCAAACCGATCGGCATCGATGGTCGCCGAGGTGACGATGACCTTCAGGTCGGGCCGGCGCGGCAAGATCTGCCGCAGGTAGCCGAGCAGGAAATCGATGTTCAGGCTGCGCTCGTGTGCCTCATCAATGATGATCGTGTCGTAGGCCTTCAACAACGGATCGTTCTGCGTCTCGGCGAGCAAGATGCCGTCCGTCATCAGCTTCACGCTGGCTCCAGCCGACAGGCGGTCCTGAAAACGCACCTTGAAGCCCACGTGCTCGCCCAGCGGCGTGTTCAGCTCTTGCGCAATGCGCTTGGCCACACTCGATGCGGCAATGCGCCGCGGTTGCGTGTGGCCGATCAGCCCACGGCCACCCGCGCCCTTGCCTCGCCCCAAGGTGAGTGCGATCTTGGGCAGCTGCGTGGTCTTGCCAGAGCCGGTTTCACCGCAGACGATCACGACCTGATGCGCCTGGATCGCCCGCGCGATTTCGTCGCGCCGGCCGGAAACCGGCAACGATTCGGGGAATGTGATCGGGGGGATGGGGTTGGCCACCATCGGCGCACTGCGGCGCGGGGGAGAAGTCATCAGACCTTCGTGCAAAAATCGTTGATTATTTCAGTGAGAGATCATGACAAGCTCTACGACAAGCTTCACGAGCCCGGCGCCGGGCCGCCCCAAGGCGGGTGAGCCCCTCTCGGAGGGGTGGTCGTTTGCGACCAGGGTGTTGTCATCATGAGCCTTGTCTTTCCCCATACCTTCGTTCCGTGGTTCCGCGCCGTGGCGCCGTACATCCACGCACACCGAGGCAAAACCTTCGTGGTGGCGATTGCTGGGGAGCTGGTCGCCGCCGGCAAGCTGGCCACGTTCGCACAAGATCTCGCGATCTTGCACGCCATGGGCATCAAGCTCGTGCTGGTGCATGGTTTTCGGCCCCAGGTCGAAGAGCAACTGAAGGTCAAAGGCCATATCTCGCGCTTCAGCCACGGCATGCGCATCACCGACAGCGTGGCGCTCGACTGCGCCCAAGAAGCCGCCGGCCAGATGCGCTACGAGATCGAGGCCGCGTTTTCGCAAGGCCTGCCCAACACGCCGATGGCGCACTCGCAAATTCGCGTGGTGTCGGGCAACTTCATCACCGCACGGCCGGTGGGCATTCTCGACGGAGTGGACTTCCAGCACACAGGCCTGGTGCGCAGGATTGACGCGGCGGGCATCCGCAAGGCGGTCGATTTTGGCGCGCTGGTGATGCTGTCGCCTTTTGGATTTTCGCCCACCGGCGAGGCCTTCAACCTCAGCATGGAAGACGTGGCCGCCAGCGCCGCCGATGCGCTGCAAGCCGACAAGCTGATCTACGTGACCGAGGTCAAAGGCATTCCGCTGGACCCCGCCGACCCGAATAGCGAGATCGACACCGAGCTCGCGCTGGCCGACGCCAAGAAGCTGCTCGCCAACCTGCCCAACCCGGTGCAACCCACCGACACCGCGTTCTACCTGCAGCATGCCGTCAAGGCCTGCGAAGCGGGTGTGGAGCGGGTTCACATCGTGCCGTTTTCGGTCGACGGTTCGGTGTTGATGGAGTCGTTCACACACGACGGTGTGGGCACCATGATCGTTGACGAAAAGCTGGAGAGCCTGCGCGAAGCGACGGCGGACGACATCGGCGGCATCTTGCAGCTGATCGACCCCTTCGAGCGCAACGGCACGCTCGTCAAGCGCGACCGCACCGAGATCGAGCGTGACATCGACCACTACACCGTGATCGAGCACGACGGCGTGATCTTCGGCTGCGCCGCGCTCTACCCTTACCCCGAGGCGCGTACGGCCGAGATGTCGGCGCTCACGGTGTCACCCGACGTGCAAGGCCAAGGCGATGGCGAGCGAATTCTCAAACGTGTGGAACAGCGCGCCAAAGCGAGCGGTCTCGACAGCATCTTCGTGTTGACCACACAAACCATGCACTGGTTTATCAAGCGCGGCTTCGCCCAGGTCGACCCCGATTGGCTGCCTGAAGCCCGCAAACGCAAGTACAACTGGGACAGGCGCTCCCAGGTGCTGGTGAAAAAACTGCCCTGACCCACCACAAGCCGCCTACCAATTCACCTCCAAGGAGTACCCCATGGCCCGCACCGTTCAATGTGTTCATCTCAAGAAAGAAGGCGAAGGCCTTGATTTCGCCCCCTATCCCGGCGAGCTGGGCAAGCGCATTTACAACGAGGTCTGCAAAGAAGCCTGGCAGCTCTGGATGAAGCACCAAACCATGCTGGTCAACGAAAACCGCCTGAATCTGGCCGACCAGCGCTCGCGGCAATATCTCGCCCGCCAGATGGAGCGATTCTTCTTCGGCGAAGGTGCCGAACAACCAGCCGGGTATGTACCGCCCACGGCTTGAAGTTATCTCGGGTTAGCCGGGAGATTTGCCGAATATCTGCGCCATTCTGAGAGAAGAAATAGTTCACGACATATTGTGATTTTCTTGTCATAGAATATGCGGCACGCGTGTTTCACGCTGCTTCATATTCGTCGCCAAGGAGGAACAACATGTCATCGCTTCAAGACTTGCTGGCAAAACGAGCTGCTCTCGAGCAGGAGATCGAGGCCACCCAAAAACGCGAGCGTCAAGACGCCATCACCAAGGTCAAGGCACTGATGAGTGAATATGGCCTGAGCGTTGCCGACCTTTCCACCAAAGGCGCGGGCGGCAAAGCCGGTGCCACCAAAGGTGCGAAAGTGGCCCCTAAATTCCGCAATTCGGCCACTGGCGACACCTGGAGCGGCCGAGGCCTGCAACCCAAGTGGCTGAAAGCCGCACTGGCCTCAGGCAAAAAAATCAGCGATTTCGCCATCTGATTCACCTCGCCTTCCAAACGCCGCCTGCGGGCGGCGTTTTGCTCGGGAGGGCTTCGTTAGACTCTCCCGGTGATCCCGCCCACCTTCGTTCAAGAGCTGCTCTCTCGCACCGACATCGTCGAGATCGTCGGCCGCCACGTTCAGCTCAAAAAGGCAGGCATCAACCACAAGGGCCTGTGCCCGTTTCACGGCGAAAAGAGTCCGAGCTTCATCGTCAGCGCCTCGCGGCAGACCTACCACTGCTTCGGCTGTGGCGTGCACGGCAACGCCGTCGGCTTCTTGATGGAACATTCGGGCATGGGCTTTCTCGACGCCGTGCGCGACCTGGCCCAACAAGTGGGCCTGACCGTGCCCGAAGACGACCGCTCCCCGCAAGAGCGTGAACGCGCCGCCGAGCTGAAGGAGCGCCAGGCCACGCTGAGCGACGTGCTTGCTAAAGCCGCAGAGCACTACCGCAAGCAGCTCAAGGCCAGCCCCAGGGCGGTCGACTACCTCAAAGGCCGCGGCCTGACCGGCGAGATCGCCGCCGCCTTCGGCCTGGGCTACTCGCCCGAGGGCTGGCGCGGCCTGGCCAGCGTGTTTCCGCACTACGACGATCCGCTGCTCGAAGAGAGTGGCCTCGTCATCGCCAGCGGTGACACCGACGCAGACAAAAAACGTTACGACCGCTTTCGTGACCGCATCATGTTCCCCATCCGCTCGGTGCAGGGCGACGTGATCGGCTTCGGTGGTCGCGTGCTCGACAAAGGCGAACCCAAGTACCTCAATTCACCGGAAACGCCGGTCTTCATCAAAGGCCGTGAGCTCTATGGCCTGCACGAAGCGCGCGCCGCCATGCGCCAAAAAGGCTACGTGCTGGTGGTCGAGGGTTACATGGACGTGGTGGCTCTGGCCCAGCTCGGTTTCCCCAACGCGGTGGCCACGCTGGGCACGGCTTGCACCGCCGAACATGTGCAAAAGCTGTTTCGTTTCACCGACTCGGTGGTGTTCAGCTTCGATGGTGATGCCGCCGGCCGCCGCGCCGCCGGCCGGGCGCTGGAGGCGTCGCTGCCACACGCCAATGACACCCGCACGGTCCGCTTTCTCTTTCTGCCGACCGAGCACGACCCCGATTCCTATGTGCGCGAGCACGGCACCGAAGCCTTCGAGCAGTGTGTGGCGCAAGCGGTGCCCTTGTCGCGCCAGCTGGTCGAAGCCGCCCGCGACGGCATGGATGTCGACACCGCCGAAGGCCGCGCCAAGCTGCTCGCCAATGCCAAACCGCTGTGGGCCGCGCTGCCCGACGGCGCGCTCAAGCTGCAGCTGCTGGCCGAGCTGGCGCAGTCGGGCGGCCTGACCACGCCCGACCTGGCCCAGCTGTGGCAAACCGCGGCGGCGCCCCGGCGCGCGCCGGATGCCACCCCGTCCGACGCTCAGCCCAACTCTTACCGCCCCCAAAGAGCAGCTCGCTCCAACCGCATGAGCAACCGCGCCGCCCCAGCCAGCCCGGCCGACACCGCCTTGCGCATGCTGCTGCTGCACAGCGAATGGTGGCAACAACTCGACGCCGACGACCACGAACTGCTCGCCGGCCTGCCGCCACTGCACGGCCCGTTGTGCGCCTGGCTGGAGCGCTACCTGCACGAGCACGGGCCCACGCCGTGGGCCGTGCTGGAGCAGGCCCTGCAAGAAACGGAGTGGGCAGACGGCGTGCTGCGCCTGGTGCCGCAAAGTGTGCTGGCCGACGAAATGGAGTTCGCCGACCTGCGCCGGGTGGTTGACGGCATGTGGATCAAGTCGCTGCAAACGCAGCAAGAGGCATTGATCCAGCAGGTGGCCACCGACCCCCATGCCTTGACACGATGGCGCGAGCTTGAAGCCCGCCGCAAGCAGCTGCTTGCCCAGGCAAAACAACCGACTTTGACGTAACCCCTTGCATCGACGATAATCAAGGGTTTGTTACGCGGCAAGAGTGACAGCAGCACCTCCGGGCCCCGGCCACCCTCTGACCCAGGGTCCCCACTGAAGGCCAACTTTCCCCGCAAGGGCTGCATTTCGATGGTCACGCCAGCTTGTCCGCCGTTTGTGTCAATGCCATGAGCCAAATCTGTGCCGGCGCGCTGCCGCATAGATTGGCTTTGCTTTTGTGCATGCGCCTAAGCACACGCACAGAGCCGTGACGCCCACCACCATTCGAGGATTTGCATGACCGCGAAGAAGAGCGCCCCCGCCAAGGCAGCACCAGCCGCTGCACCCGCCAAAGCCACCAAGGCCGAAGTCGAAAACAAGAAGAAGCCCGCCAAGGCCACCGCGGCCAAACCCGCCGCCAAGGCCGTCGAAGCCAAGGGCAAGCCTGGCCGCAAGCCCAAGGCCGGCGCCGCAGTGTCCAAGAAGGAAGATGTGCCTGAAGAAGACTTCTCCGACATCGAAGCCGACCTGCAAGGCGAGCCCGAGGTCGAAGCCGAAGGCGGCGAAGAAAAGGTCGTCAAGGTCAAGCCGCTGCGCATGAAGGTGTCGCGCGCCAAAGAGCGCGCGCTGATGCGGGAGTTCGGCCTCGACGAAACCGCGCTCACCGAAGAAGAAGTCGCCAAGCGCCGCCAGGAGCTGAAGACCCTCATCAAAATGGGCAAGACGCGTGGTTTCCTCACGCACCAGGAAATCAACGACCACTTGCCCGAAAAGCTGGTCGACGCCGAAATCCTCGAAGCCATCGTGTCGATGTTGAACGACATGGGCATCGCGGTGTACGAGCAGGCGCCTGACGCCGCCACTCTGCTGATCGCCGGTGGTGGCGCCACGACGGCCACCGAAGAAGAAGCCGAAGAAGCCGCCGAAGCCGCGCTCTCCACGGTTGACTCCGAATTCGGCCGCACCACCGACCCGGTGCGCATGTACATGCGCGAAATGGGCACGGTTGAGCTGCTCACGCGCGAAGGCGAAATCGAGATCGCCAAGCGCATCGAAGGCGGCCTGCAAGCCATGATGCTGGCCATCAGCGCCTCGCCGACAACCATCGCCGAAATTCTGGTCTATGCCGACAAGATCGGTGCGGGCGAGATGCAAATCTCCGAGTCGGTCGATGGTTTTGTCTCTGAAGGCGAGGCCGACGACTACGTGGCTGAAGAAGACGTCGACTTCTTCGACGAAGAAGACGATGACGACGGCCAAGGTGGCAGCAAGGCGCTCACCAAGAAGCTCGAAGAGCTGAAGACCGCAGCGCTGGCCAAGTTTGCCAATCTGCGCATCAACTTCGACAAAATGCGCAAGTCGTTCGAGAAAGACGGCTACCAGTCTGCCTCGTACAACAAATCACAACAGGCCATCAGCCAAGAGCTGATGACGATTCGTTTCACCGTCAAAACGATCGAGAAGCTGTGCGGCATCTTGCGCTCACAAGTGGACGACGTGCGCCGCTATGAGCGCGAGTTGCGCAAGATATTGGTCGACAAGTGCGGCATGCCGCAGGAATACTTCATCAAGCATTTCCCGCCCAACCTGCTCAACCTGAAGTGGGCCGAGAAAGAGGCGGCGGCCGGCAAGAACTACAGCGCCATCTTGACGCGCAACCTGCCCGCCATTCAAGAGCTGCAGAAGAAGCTGACCGACCAGCAGGCGCGCGCCGTGGTGCCGCTTGAAGACCTGAAGCAGATCAACAAGCGCATGAACGAAGGCGAGAAGTCTTCGCGCGATGCCAAGAAAGAAATGATCGAGGCCAACCTGCGCTTGGTGATCTCGATTGCGAAGAAGTACACCAACCGCGGTTTGCAATTCCTCGACCTGATTCAAGAAGGCAACATCGGCCTGATGAAGGCGGTGGACAAGTTCGAATACCGTCGCGGCTACAAGTTCTCGACCTACGCCACGTGGTGGATCCGCCAGGCCATCACCCGCTCGATCGCCGACCAGGCACGCACCATCCGTATTCCGGTGCACATGATCGAGACGATCAACAAGATGAACCGGCTTTCGCGCCAGCACTTGCAGGAATTCGGCTTCGAGCCCGATGCCCCCACGCTGGCCGAAAAGATGGAGATCCCCGAGGACAAGATCCGCAAGATCATGAAGATCGCGAAGGAGCCGATCTCGATGGAAACCCCCATCGGCGACGACGACGATTCGCACCTGGGCGACTTCATCGAAGACACCAATAACACCGCGCCGATCGAGGCAGCGATGCAGGCTGGCCTGCGCGACGTGGTCAAGGACATCCTCGACTCGCTCACCCCGCGCGAAGCCAAGGTGCTGCGCATGCGCTTCGGCATCGACATGAGCAGCGACCACACGCTCGAGGAAGTCGGCAAGCAGTTCGACGTGACCCGCGAGCGGGTGCGCCAGATCGAGGCGAAGGCGATCCGCAAGCTGAAGCACCCGAGCCGCTCGGACCGGCTGCGCACCTACGTCGAATCGCTTTGATGCGGGCCGGGCTGGCCGCCGCGCTGGCCCTTGCCGCGTTCTCGGCACGCGCTGAGAACTGGATCGACGATATCGTCGCCAACTCGCGCTACGTGATCGGCGCGGCGGTCCACAACAACCCCGAGTACACCGGCTCGGACCGCCGCTCGACCTCGCTCGAGCCGGTACTGGCGTTCGAGTACGGCCGGTTTCGCGTCTCGGCCTCGGGCGCGAGCGCGATCCTCGGCTTCGGCCAGGACGCCCGCGGCCCCGGCGCGACCGCCGCCCTGATCGACCGCAGCGACCTCAAGCTCGGCTTCGGCCTGCGCCTCGATTCGGGCCGCAAGACCGCCGATTCGCCCGACCTGGCCGGCCTGGAAGATATCAAGCGCAGCGTGCGTGGCCGGGTCTACGCCTCGTACGCGATCAACTCGCGCTGGTCGGTCGGCGGCAATGTCTCGCAGGACCTGCTCGGTCGCCGCGGCGGCGCGCTCGCCAGCACCGACCTGGGTTACAGCCTGCCGCTCGGTCCGCGCACCGTCATGACCTTCGGCGGCGGCGCCAACTGGGCCGATGCGAAGCGCATGCGAAGCTACTACGGCGTCTCGGACGCCGCTTCGTTGCGCTCCGGGCTGCCGGCCTACCGGCCCGACGCCGGGCTGCTGGACCTGCATGCCGGCACCGGCATCACCACCGCGTTCACGCAACGCTGGATCGGCTTCGCCAGCTTCAGCGGCTCGCGGCTCCAGTCCGGCGCGGCGGCCAGCCCGCTGACTCGCAACCGCTCGGCCGTCTCGGCCTCGGTCGGCCTCGCCTACCGCTGCTGCACGCCCTGACCCGCGGGCAGGAGCACGGCCGTCACGAGCGCGCAGCCGGCCAGGGTCCAGACAATGACCGCGCCCGAGGGCAGGTCGAGCAGCGCCGACAGCGCCAGGCCGAACCCGTAGCCCGCGGCGCCCACCGCGTACCCGACGAGGTGGCGGCGCCGGCCCTCGAACGCGCGGCTGGCGAGCGCCGGGACGATCAGGCTTGCGAACACCAGGTAGACGCCCACCACCTGCACCGACGCGGTGACCGCGAACGCGAACAGCGCATAAAAGCCGAATCGGCCGAGCCGGCGCGTCCAGCCCAG
>JBKJJF010000309.1:0-16101 GCA_046598195.1 Rhizobacter sp.
CGACTGCCGGTCGACGCCCCTGCAGACAGCCCGAGCGAAGGGAACTCACCGTGAAGCAGATGGAAGTCACGATCATGGGGCAGAGCTATATCCTCGGCTGCCCCGAGGGCGGCGAGACTTCGCTGCTCGAAGCGGTGAGCAATGTCGACCGCGAGATGAGCACCATCCGGGATAGCGGGCGAGTCAAGGCGCGCGAACGCATTGCCGTATTGGCAGCCTTGAATCTGGCGTTCGCCTTGGCCGAACGGCCGGCAGCCAAGCCGCCTGCTATGGGCGGCAGCGAAGTCGACATCGACGCGCTCATTCAGCGGCTCGATCAAGCCCTCGGCGCAGACGGTCAATTGCTCTGAAGCTGGCCTTCGCGAGAGGCTCGCGCGTAGAATGAAAACGTCCGTTGCGTTCGCGTGAGTCTTATATTTCCTTGAACCGATGCTCGCAAGAGCCAGGGCTTGGAACATCGCTCGGCAGGTGTGATCGTCTCGCGTCAGATGAACCCGAAGCCCTGCTGACCTCGCCCACCTGAACTGCCTGGGTTCAGGAATGCGGCTCACGGTTCGTGACGGACACCTTTTCCCTCCATCTCAGCTGCGCATGGCCACACAGTTTTGGTTGATGAAGAGTGAACCCGGTGAGTGCTCGATCGATGATCTGGCAGCAGCCAAGGCGAAGACGGTTCCCTGGTTCGGCGTGCGCAACTACCAGGCGCGCAATTACATGCGCGATGAGATGCGTGTGGGCGACGGGGTGTTGTTCTATCACTCCTCCTGCCCCGAGCCCGGTGTCGCCGGCTTGGCCACGGTGGCGAGCGCGCCCTACCCCGATGAGACGCAGTTCGACCCGAAGGGCCACTACTTCGACGCCAAGTCAGCCCGCGACACACCGCGCTGGAGCCTGGTCGACGTGACGCTGGATCGCAAGACACGTCTGCTTTCGCTGGCCGAGATGCGGCAAACGCCGGCCTTGGCGAGCATGGTCGTGTTGAAGCCGGGCAACCGACTGTCGATCACACCGGTGACGCCTACCGAATGGAAGGCCGTCTCGAAGCTCCTCGGTTGAACAGCGAGGGTCGGGCCGAGCGCTGGGCCGCTCCCGAGCCGGCCCGCCATCCCCTCGGGGGATCGGCCGGAGGACTCGCCGGCCGAGGGGCTGTCATCCTTTCAAGCCTCGAAACGGATGCTGGCCAGGGTGACGTGGTTGCCGCCACGCTTCTGTGCCTGCGCCAAGGCGGTGTCGGCGGCTTGCAGCAGGTCTTCTTGGGTGTGAGCGGTGTGCGGAAAGCTGGCCACGCCCATCGACACGGTAAAGCCCAGATCTTGCCCGTTGAGCATGACGATCTGGGTCGCACACTGGCGGCGCAAGCCCTCCATGCGTGCGTGCGCCGTGGCCAGGCCCACGCCCGACAGCAGCACAGCGAAGCGCTCCTCACTCAACCGGCATGACGCATCCATGGCGCGGGTGCCGCTGCGCAAGAGTCGCCCCAAGGCTTCGAGCACGCGGGCTCGCGCCTCGGCGCCAGAGGCACGCGCGGCGTCACTGAGCGGATCAAGTGCGACTGACACCAACGCAAACTCGCGGTGCTCGCGTGACGAGAGGTCAACCTCGCGGCGCAACTGGTCGTCGAAGTGGCCACGCTGGTACAGGCCGGTCACGCTGTCGCGCAAGCCTGAATCCTGCATGTCACGGCGCAGGGCCTCATTGGCCTGCTGTTGTTCTTCGAGCTGGCGCAGGGCGAGCTGCAACTGAACCTCGCCCTGGCGTTGCGCCGTGACGTCAATCCAGATGCAGCACAGGTAGCGCGCCGCGCTGCCGTCGGCTGCGGCCAGCGACAAACGGGTGACCGTGAACTCGCGGCGCACGCTCTGCAGCTCAATGCGGTGTTCGCTGACCTGCGGCACGGTTTGCACCATGGCCGACTGGTCAGCCACGCGCAGCACGGCACAGGCCTCAGGCGGCAACCAGTCTTCGTCGGTCAAACCTTCGACGGGGCGACCCATCAGCGTCGCCATGCGCGCGTTGGCATGCACGTAGCGCCCGGTGGCCGCTTCTTTGATGGCCAGCATGGCGTCGACCCGGTCGAGCAAGGTCAGCGCGACCACGCCCCACACTTGGGGCGCCAAACCAAGCGCACGCACCAAGGCGTGCGACCGGTCGGCGCGTGCAGCCAGAACCTGCTGGTTGGATTCCGTCATTCCGTGTCTCGTCTTTGCCCGCAGGCTGCTGTCGACGGCGGGAGCCCCACGCCTATGCCACTGCCATTAGTGCACCGGCGGGCACCGTCTGAAAACCCCTAGGTTGATCATAGCGGCGGTGTTTTGCCCGGTGGACTGCACACCCGATGTGCGGGGCGTGCAGATTTCGCACAAAAGCCGTGCCCATCACACGCACAGGTTTCGACCGCTCGACAGCGCGCCGCACCGTTCTTTGGCACGGGATTCGCTTGTATGGCTCGCAAACAAAAAACGCGCCCCTAAAAAGGGCATCACCACACTGAGGATCACCGTGTCTGGTTTCAAGAGCTTCCTGAAAACGGGGCATGCCCCAACTCTGTTCGCCGCCTTCCTGTACTTCTGTTTTTGCTGCTGCATCTGGGTCTTGAACGGCGCGATGGCGCCCTTCATCAGCGAAGAGTTCAACCTCTCGCCTGCGCAAACGGGCTTGATGCTTTCCGTCCCAATCATTGCGGGCGCGCTGATGCGCTTCCCGCTGGGTGTGCTGGCGCAGTACATCGGCCGCAAGAAGGCGACGCTGGTCGAAATGGGTCTGATCGCGGTGGCCATGTTGTTCGGCTTTTTCTTCGTGAAAAGCTTCAACGACTTGTTGGCCATGGGTGTGCTGCTGGGCATCGCCGGGGCGAGTTTTGGCGTGGCGCTGTCATTGGGTTCGGGCTCATTCCCAGCCCGCCACAAGGGCCTGGCGATGGGGTTGGTGGGTGCCGGCAACATTGGCACGGCCTTGTCGGTGCTGATCGCACCGCCACTGGCCCAGGCCTATGGCTGGCAAGCGGTCTACGGTTTTGCCGCTGCAGCGATCTTGTTGCCCATGTTGGTGATGATTTTGTTTGCACAAGAACCACCCGACCGCGACGAACACGCTTCGCTGCGCGAACACGTGGCCTGCCTGTTCGAAAAAGACGGCTGGGCGTTCAGCCTGATCTACGGCGTGACCTTCGGCGGCTTTATCGGTCTGTGCACCTTCTTGCCGACCTACTACTTTGACCAGTTCCATGTAAGCAAGGTCGAAGCCGGCCAACTCACCATGCTGGCCGCTTTCATGGGCGCGACGGTGCGCATCTTCGGTGGCTGGATCTCCGACCGCTGGGGCGGCATCAACACACTCACCGTGGTGCTGGTGACGGTGATGCTGTCGCTGGTGGCCTGCGGCCTGGCCGGCAACTCGCTGGTCGCCTCGACACTTCTCTTCATGGTGTGTTTTGCCGCGCTGGGTGCCGGCAACGGGGCGCTGTTCCAACTGGTGCCCTTGCGCTGGCCCTTGAGCACCGCGGTCGCGGGTTCGATGATCGGCGAGTTCGGCGCACTCGGCGGCGGCCTGGTGCCCAACGCCATGGGCTTGTCGAAGCAGTACACCGGCACCTACCTGTGGGGCTTCGTGGTGTTCGCCGGGCTGACGCTGATCGTGCTGGTGATGATGCTGAAGATGCAGCTTCGCTGGACGCGCACCTGGGCCGAAAAGGGCGGGCGCGCCCGAGTCACGGCCTGATCAACGCGGCAGAAACAGCAGCCAGTACACCAGAAGGAAGTTGAACAGCACCGACACGCCCAACCCGACCTTCCACAACAGGGTTGGGTCGCGTGACAACAAAGGGGTCGCGTGCTGTGCCGACAGCGGCCGCGACGCACCACGCTGAATCGCCAGCTCCAGCTCTTCGGCGGTTTCGAAACGCTGCTTCTTCTCGAAGGCCACCGCCTTCAACACGATGTGGTCGAGCCAGATGGGCACATCGGGCCGCAGCCGAGAAGGTGGCTTGGGCGCACGCCGGAAACGGGCCGTCTGGTAGGGCTCGATGTCGCCGAACGGCAGGTGGCCGGTGAGCAGCTGGTACATCGAGACACCCAGGGCAAACAAATCGGTCTGCGCGTCGACCGGCTGGTCGTCCCACAACTCCGGGTTCATGTAGCTCGGTGTGCCAGCATGCAGGCTGCGCTGCTCCTTCGGCTCGTTGCCCGACACCGCCACGCCAAGGTCGAGCAAGCGCAGCTGGCCATCGTCGCCCAGATGCAGGTTGGCCGGCTTGATGTCGCGGTGAACGACACCCAATCGGTGCAGCCGGCCGATGGATCGTGCGGCCGCCGAACTCCAGGCGATCACGTCGCTCACCGCCAAACCTTGCTCACTTCGCTGGGCCGCCAGTTGCTCCAGCGTCTGGCCGCTGTGCCAGTCAAACAGCAGGTAGAAAGCGCTTGGGTCGAGCACTTCATGCAGGCTCACGAAGCCGGCATCGGCGCGCTCGCTGACACGCGTGCCCAACCAGGCTTCGTGCGCCAGCATCGCGCGCTCTTGGGGGTCGCTCGCGCGCGATGGGTGCAATGTTTTCAGCGCACGAAGCACCTTGGTCTGCGCATGGCGCACCTGGTAAAGCAGGTGCACGCCGGTGTCGGCGACCAGCGCGGTGACCACGTGGCCGTCGATCTCGTCACCCAGCTTGAGACGCGGCGGTACCGGCAGATGGCGGCTGCGCACCAGCGCGTCTTCCAGACGCGAGCGCGCGAGACCCAGCACCCGAATCACCATCACCGTGGCGTTGTCCTGCGAGCCTGCAGCCAACGCTGCCTGCACGATCGCCGCGCTGGCCTCCTGGGCCGAGCCTTCGCCCAGCAGCGACAGCATGTGCTGCTGGGCCAGGCGGGTGTGCACGCCGTCGGAGACCAGCACGAAGGTGTCACCCAGGTGCAGCTCGCCTTGCAGATAGTCGACGCGGATGGCGTCGTCTTGCCCCATTGCGCGGGTGAGCTGGCTGCGCAAATCGGGGTGGTCGAGTGCGTGGTCTTGCGTCAGGCGCCGGCACTCCGACCCACGCACCAGATAGGCCCGCGTGTCGCCCACGTGGGCCACTGTCCAGGTCTGGCCACGCAGCGCGAGCGCCGTCAAGGTGCTCATGGCGGCACCGGTTTGGCGCCGGTTGTGAGCCGCCAACCAGCTGTTCTGGGCGCTGATGATGCGATCAAGCACCACGCTGGTGTCCCAGGTGGGTGGTGCGCCGAAGAAGTCTTCGACCACCGACATCACACTGGTCTGGGCCGCCATGCGCCCTCCCCCGCCGGCCGACACGCCATCGGCAATGGCAGCGACAAAACCCAGCGCCTCTTCATGCGCCGCGGGCCGCTGGGCTGCAGCGAAGTCTTCGTTCTCTTCCCGCGGGCCACGATCACTCGTGTAGCCCATGTCGATGTCAAAGCTCATATTGGGTCGGGTTTGCACCCACATGGGGCGCATGGTGAATTCATGAAAGAACAAGCAAGACGCTTGCCCGCAAACAGTGCGCAAAGCACCAGATTGCAGCCGATCAGGGGTAACCCGTTGGCACCACCCTTGCTACCTCTTAGGTCACTGAGACCAGTGACTGAGGAAACAGCCGCATGAAGAAGATGAAGTTGGTGATGGTCGGCAACGGCATGGCCGGGGTTCGAACCTTGGAAGAGCTGTTGAAGATTGCGCCCGATCTCTATGACATCTCGGTGTTCGGCGCCGAGCCGCACCCCAACTACAACCGCATTCTGCTGTCGCCGGTGCTGGCTGGCGAACAAACGCTCGACGAGATCGTGCTCAACCCCTTGAGCTGGTACGAAGAAAACAAGATCACGCTGCACCTGGGCCAGAAGGTGATCGATGTGGATCGCAGCAAGCGCATCGTCAAATCGAGCGACGGCACCGAGGAGGCCTACGACCGCCTGCTGATCGCCACCGGCTCCAACCCCTTCATCCTGCCGGTGCCGGGCAAAGACCTCGAAGGCGTGATTGCCTACCGCGACATCGCCGACACCAACACCATGATCGACGCGGCGGCCAAATACAAGCACGCCGTCGTCATCGGCGGTGGCCTCTTGGGCCTGGAAGCCGCCAACGGGCTGATGCTGCGAGGCATGCAGGTCACCGTGGTGCACATCATGCCGTGGCTGATGGAGCGCCAGCTCGATGACACCGCCGGCAAGCTGCTGCAGAAGTCGCTCGAAAACCGTGGCCTGAAGTTCATGATCGGTGCGCAAACGCAAGCACTGATCGGTGACCAAGACGGAGGCAAGGGCGGCCGTGTGATGGCCGTGCAGTTCAAAGACGGCACCGAAGTGCCGGCCGATCTGGTGGTCATGGCCGCCGGCATCCGCCCCAACACCGAGCTGGCCCTGAAGATCGGCCTGCACTGCTTCAACGACGGGCGAGGCGGCATCGTGGTCAACGACACGATGCAGACCATCACCGACCCGCGCATCTACTCGGTCGGCGAGTGCGCCGCGCACCGTGGCATTGCCTACGGTCTGGTGGCCCCGCTGTTCGAGCAGGGCAAGGTGTGCGCCACGCACCTGGCCGAGTTCGGCATCGGCCGCTACCAGGGCTCGCAAACCTCCACCAAGCTCAAAGTCACCGGCATCGACCTCTTCTCGGCTGGCGATTTCATGGGCGGCGAAGGCTGTGAAGAGATCGTGATGAGCGACCCTTATGGCGGCGTCTACAAGAAGCTGATCATCAAAGACGACAAGCTGATCGGCGCTTGCATGTACGGCGACACGGTCGACGGCTCCTGGTACTTCAAGCTGCTTCGCGAAGGCCGCAAGATCAGCGACATCCGCGACAAGCTGATGTTTGGCGAATCCAACATCGGCGACACAGGCCACGAAGGCCACAACAAAGCAGCCGCCATGGCCGACACCGACGAGGTCTGCGGCTGCAACGGCGTCAACAAGGGCGCCATCTGCAAGGCCATCAAGGAAAAAGGCTTGTTCACGCTGGAAGAGGTGCGCAAGCACACCAAGGCATCTGCCTCTTGTGGCTCGTGCACCGGTCTGGTTGAGCAACTGCTGATGTTCACCGCCGGCGGTGATTATTCCGCCACGCCGAAGAAGAAGGCCCTGTGCGGCTGCACCGACGCCAGCCACCAAGAGGTGCGCGACGCCATCCGCGAACAAAAACTCATCACCATCGACAGCACCTACAAGGCGCTCAACTGGCGTACCCCCAACGGCTGCTCCAGCTGCCGCCCGGCCGTCAACTACTACCTCATCAGCACCTGGCCGAAGGAGGCGAAAGACGACCCGCAATCGCGCTTCATCAACGAGCGCAGCCACGCCAACATCCAGAAAGACGGCACCTATTCCGTGATCCCGCGCATGTGGGGCGGCGAGACCACGGCCGATGAGTTGCGCCGCATTGCCGACGCGGTCGACAAGTACAAGATCCCCACCGTCAAGGTCACCGGCGGGCAACGTATCGACCTGCTGGGTGTGAAGAAGGAAGACCTCGTCAACGTCTGGAAAGACATCGGCATGCCCAGTGGCCACGCCTATGCCAAGGCCTTGCGCACGGTGAAAACCTGCGTGGGCAGTGAGTGGTGCCGCATGGGCACGCAAGACAGCACCCAGATGGGCAAAGACCTGGAGCGCGCCATGTGGCGCATGTATGCCCCGCACAAGGTCAAGTTCGCGGTGAGCGGCTGCCCGCGCAACTGCGCCGAGTCGGGCATCAAAGACGTCGGCATCATCGGCGTCGATTCCGGCTGGGAGATGTACATCGCCGGCAACGGCGGCATCAAGACCGAGGTGGCGCACTTCCTGGTGAAGCTGAAAACATCGGCCGAGGTGCTTGAGTACACCGGCGCCTTCTGCGAGCTCTACCGCCAGGAGGGCTGGTACCTTGAGCGCACCGTGCACTACGTGAACCGGGTCGGGCTCGACCACGTCAAGAAGCGCATCCTTGAAGACCACGAAGGCCGCAAGGCGCTGTGGGAGCGCCTGCAGTTTGCGCTCGACGGTGAGCCCGACCCCTGGTTCGAGTTCGACAAAGCCCATGTGGACACACGCCAATTCACGCCGGTTCAGACGGTCTGAATTTCAAAACAACCCATAGCGCCGACTCCCGAGATTCTCTTCATGTCTGACTGGACCCTGATCTGCCGCGTTGACGACATCATTCCCCTGGGGGCGCGGCGGGTGGCACGCCCCCGCGGTGCCCCCGTGGCAGTGTTTCGCGCGCAAGACGACCACATTTTCGCCATCCTCGACCGCTGCCCGCACAAGGGTGGGCCACTGAGCCAAGGCATCGTGTTCGGCCACAGCGTGGCCTGTCCCTTGCACAACTTCAACATCGGGCTCGACGACGGGCTAGTCAAGGCCCCCGACGAAGGCTGTGTGCCCAAGTTCACTGTGAAGCTTGAAGATGGGGCCATCTACCTCGACGCCGGCGAACTCGCCACGCTCGGCGTCGACCTGCCGCTGCCGGTGGCCGGCCCTTGCGCAAGCAAGGGAGCCGTCGGCGGTGGGCAGATCTTCGAAGTGCAGACGCCCCACTCGGCTTGAGCCGAGGCAAAAGGCGTCGACATGCAGGAAACCCGCTCCACCTGCCCTTACTGCGGCGTGGGCTGCGGCGTCATCGTTGAAAGCGATGGGGCCCAGATCACCGGGGTACGTGGGGACCCCGATCACCCAGCCAACTTCGGCCGCCTGTGCACCAAGGGCAGCACGCTGCACCACACGGCGACCCAACCGATCACCCTGCAGGCGCGGCTGCTGCAGCCGGCGCACCGCCTCACGCGGCAGAGCCCAGCACGCGCCGTGTCGTGGGATACGGCGCTCACGCTCGCCACCGACAAGTTCGCCCAAGTCGTTGCCGAGCATGGCCCCGACGCCGTGGGCTTCTACATCTCGGGCCAACTGCTGACCGAGGACTATTACGTTTTCAACAAACTGGCCAAGGGCCTGATCGGCACCAACAACGTCGACACCAACTCACGCCTGTGCATGAGCAGTGCGGTGGCGGGCTACAAGGCCACGCTCGGTGCCGATGCGCCGCCGGCTTGCTACGACGACCTCAACCACGCCAGCACACTCTTCATCACCGGCTCGAACACGGCCTACGCGCACCCCATCCTCTACCGCCGCATCGAAGACGCCAAGCGCGCCAACCCGGCGCTGAAGATGATCGTGGCCGACCCGCGCCGTACCGAGACCGCCGAGGCTGCCGACCTGCACCTGCCCATCTTGCCCGGCACCGACGTGGCGCTGTACCACGGCATGTTGTACGTGATGCTGTGGGAAGGCCTCACTGACAGCGCCTACATCGCCTCGCACACCCAAGGCTTCGACGCGCTGCGCAACCGCGTGCGCGATTTCACGCCCAAACATGTAGCCGAGATCTGCGGCATTCGAGAAGACGCCCTGCTGCAGGCGGCGCGCTGGTTTGGTGACACCCACGGCCGCACGCTGTCGCTGTACTGCCAGGGTCTCAACCAGAGCAGCAGCGGCACCGCCAAAAACGCTGCGCTCATCAACCTGCACCTGGCCACCGGGCAGATCGGCAAGCCGGGTGCGGGCCCGTTCTCGCTCACAGGCCAGCCCAATGCCATGGGAGGGCGCGAGGTCGGCGGCATGGCCAACTTGTTGAGCGCTCACCGCGACCTGGACAACCCAGCGCACCGCGCCGAAGTGGCGGGCCTGTGGGGCGTCAGCGATGTGCCGTCTACACCTGGCAAAACCGCCGTTGAGATGTTCGAGGCCGCAGCCGACGGCCAGATCAAGGCCTTGTGGATCGCCTGCACCAACCCCGCCCAATCCATGCCCGACCAGACCACCGTGCGCCGCGCGCTGGAGCGGGCCGAGTTCGTGGTGGTGCAAGAGGCTTTCAGCACCACCACCACCTGTGAGTACGCCGACCTCCTGCTACCCGCCACCACCTGGGGCGAAAAAGACGGCACGGTCACCAACAGTGAGCGATGCATCAGCCGCGTGCGCCCCGCGGTGCCTGGCCCCGGCGAGACACGTCACGACTGGGCCGCCGTGGTCGATTTCGCGCAGCGGCTTGAGAAGAAGTTACGCCCAGGGTTGCCGAGTCTTTTTCCCTATGACACACCTGAATCTGTATGGAACGAGCACCGCGAAAGCACCCGCGGCCGCGATCTCGACATCACCGGCCTGAGCTACGCGCAGCTCGATGCCGCCCCCGCGCAATGGCCCTTCCCACAAGGCGCCAGCGCCGGCCGCAAGCGGCTGTATGAAGACGGCGTCTTCCCCACCGCCACGGGCCGCGCGCAGTTTGCCGATGTCGACTACGCCAAGCTCGCCGAGCCACGTGATGCGCGTTACCCCATCTCGCTCACCACCGGCCGGCTGCGCGATCAATGGCACGGCATGAGCCGCACCGGCACTGTCGGGCGCTTGTTCGGCCATGTGCCCGAGCCCAGCATCGACATGAACCCGCAAGACATGCTGCGCATGCGCTTGGTTGGCGGTGATCTCGTGCACGTCAGCTCTCGCCGCGGCTCGATCGTGCTGCCGGTGCAGGCCAGCGAGCAGGTCGCCACCACCCAGGCTTTCATCGCCATGCATTGGGGTGAAGAGTTCGTCTCAGGCAGCACCGGCACCGGCGCGCGCATGACCGGCGTCAACGCCCTGACGACACCCGCTTTCTGCCCCAAGTCAAAACAGCCCGAACTCAAGCATGCGGCCGTGAAGGTGCTCAAGGCCGAGCTGCCATGGCGCCTGCTCGGCGTGGCCTGGCTGCCTGACGACAAAGCCGTGCTGGCACGCGAGCAACTCAAGTTGATGATGAGCGCTTTCGCCTTCGCCAGCGTGGTGCCCTTCGGGCGTGAGCGCAGCGGCGTGCTGTTGCGTGCTGCCGCGTACGAAGCGGCACCCGACGAGCTGCTGGCACGCATCGAAGGCATTCTGGGCTTGGGTGGTGCGGAGGTGCTGCACTACGCCGACAAACGCCGCGGCCAACGCCGCACCATGCGGCTGGCCCAAGTGGCTGACAAAACGCAGCTGGAGGGCTTCGTGCTCGGCGGTGACATCAGCGCCGAGGTGTGGATCAAGCCGCTGCTGCAAGACGAGCTGCCGGCGCAGGCTTACGGGCGCCTGCTGCTGGTGCCGGGCGCACGCGCACCGGTGGCCGTGCAGTCGCGCGGGCGTCAGGTGTGCACCTGTTTCAACGTGGCCGAACCCGAGATCAACGCCGCACTCGACACCTGCCAGGGCGCACCCGACGAGCAGCTCGCGCAACTTCAGGGCAGCCTGAAATGCGGCACCAATTGCGGCTCGTGCATCCCCGAGTTGAAGCGCATGATCCGTGCGCAGGCACGTGTGGCGTGACGGCCCGCTCTTGATGACTTCTCCCTAGAATCGCACCCCCTCGCCATGGTGTCTTCCCCATGGCCCGGGTCTTGCGAAACAAAGCCAGGGGTACACCATGAGCATCAGCCACTACATCAAAGAAATAGGCCGCGGCAAAGAAGGCGCCCGCTCGCTCAACACCGAGCAGGCGCACGACCTGATGAGCCAGGTGCTCGACGGCCAGGTCACCGACCTCGAGCTCGGTGCTTTTGCGATGGCCATGCGCATCAAGGGTGAGACGGTGGATGAAACCGCCGGCTTCCTGCAGGCCGCCACCGCACGCTGCCTACCGATTACCACCCAGCGGCCGGCCGTGGTGCTGCCCTCGTACAACGGCGCCCGCAAGCTGCCCAACCTCACCACGCTGCTGGCCCTGCTGCTGGCGCAAGAAGACGTGCCGGTGCTGGTGCACGGCATGCCCGAAGACCCGGGCCGCGTGACCACCGCCGAGATCTTTCACGACCTGGGCCTGCCCATCGCGCGCGATGCGGGCGACGTGGCCGCCGCCTGGCAGCGGCGCGAGCCGGTCTACATCCGCACCGACCTGCTCTGCCCCCCGCTGGCCCGCCTGCTCGATGCGCGCTGGACCATCGGCCTGCGCAACTCGGGCCACACCATCGCCAAGCTGCTTGATCCCTGCCCTGCCGGCACCGCGCTGCGCGTCGTCAACTACACCCACCCCGAATACGGGACCATGCTCACCGAGTTCTTGCAAAACACCATCGCCAACGCGCTCTTGATGCGCGGCACTGAAGGCGAGCCAGTGGCCGACCCGCGCCGCCTGCCGAAGCTCGATGTGTTCATCGATGGCTTTCTGCGCACCGATCTCTCAGTGGCGGCTCACGACGGTGTGCTGCGCGAGCTGCCGGTGCTGCCGCGCACCTGCGATGCGGCCACCACCGCCATGTACATCCAATCGGTCATCAGCGGCGAGAAGCCGGCACCTGCACCACTGACACAACAAGTGCAATGCCTGCTCGGCTCGCTCGTGGCCCTGGCCCATGCGCACCCCCAGGAGAAGCAGGCTTGAAGCACGTCACCCTTGTCGGGGCCGGCCCGGGCGACCCCGAGCTGCTGACCATCAAGGCGGTGCGCGCCATCCGCCGCGCGACCGTGCTGCTGGTCGATGACTTGGTGGGCGAAGCGGTGCTGCGCTACGCACGCCGCTCGACACGCGTCATCCACGTGGGCAAACGCGGCGGCTGCGCCAGCACGCCGCAGGCCTTCATCGAAAAGCTGATGGCGGCCGAAGCGCTCAAAGGCGAGCGTGTGGTGCGACTCAAAGGCGGTGACCCCTTCGTCTTTGGGCGCGGCGGTGAAGAGGTGGAGCACCTGCGCGCACTCGGCATCGAAGTCGACGTGGTCAACGGCATCACCTCCGGCCTGGCCGCCGTCACCGCACTGGGTGTGCCGCTCACCCACCGTGACCACGCACACGGCGTGATCTTCGTGACCGGCCACGCCAAAGGCCAAGACGCCACCATCGATTGGCCCACGCTGGCCGCCGCTGCGGCCCAAGGCCTCACGCTGGTGATCTACATGGGTGTCTCGCAAGCCGGTCACCTGCAGCAAGGCCTGTTGCAAGGCCTGGGCAGCAGCACGCCAGTCGCCGTGGTGCAGCACGCGAGCCTGCCGCAACAACGCCACGCCGTCGGCCTGCTCGGCGACCTGACGGGCCTGATCGAGCGTGAAGGCCTGGGCAGCCCGGCCATCATCGTGGTGGGTGACGTGATCCGCGGTGTGGCCTCGCTGGCGCACAAATCCGGGGTCACCCGAGCGGCTTGAGCCCCCCTCGCGCGGCCCATAATCGGCGCGCACAAAAGAGAGGGATGCATGATCAAGCTCGACAAACTCAACCAGCTGTCCGAATCACACGGCGAACTGCGGCCAGGCCACGGCATGGTCAGCGGCGTGATCGCGCTGTCGCTCGCCATCCTGTGCCTGCTGGGCGTGATTGCCTTCCACTTCCCCGAATACCTGACGACGCCCGAGCTGCGCAAGAGCTACAACGTCGACATCATTCGCAAGGTGATGCTGGGTGCGCTGGTGCTCTCGGGCGCGCTCGCCTTGCTGAACATCATTCGGGGCCGTGCGCGCTGGTTGTCGGCATCGGCTTTCATCATCGTGGCCATCACGGTGCTGCTGGGCGCGCACGCCGTGCCGGTGAACCCAAACTTCCCCGACAACACACCCTACATCGGCCTCGACTGGTTCATCCTCGACCTGCTCGGCTCGACCCTGATCTTCATCTTCATCGAGAAGCTCTTCGCCTTGCGAAAAGATCAGCCCGTCTTTCGCGCCGAGTGGCAGACCGACTTCCACCATTTCATCGTCAACCACATGGTGGTGGGCTTCGTGCTTCTGGCCACCAACCTGCTGGTGCACAAGCTCTTCGGCTGGGCCGCGAATGACGGCATTCGAGGCTGGGTGGCGGGGCTCAATTTCTGGGTGGCGCTGTTCCTCATCGTGCTGGTGGCCGACCTGGTGCAGTACTGGACGCACCGCGCCTACCACGAGGTGCCGCTGCTGTGGCGCCTGCACGCGGTGCACCACAGCGTCAAAAGCATGGACTGGCTGGCCGGTTCGCGCCAACACATCCTGGAGCTGCTGATCACTCGCACTCTGGTGCTGGCGCCTATCTACGTGCTGGGCTTCAGCAAGCAGGTGATCGATGCCTACATCGTCATCGTCGGCTTCCAGGCGGTGTTCAACCACGCCAACGTGAGCGTGCGGCTGGGGCCCCTGCGCTACCTGATCGTCACGCCCAACTTCCACCACTGGCACCACTCACAAGACACTGATGCCATCGACAAAAACTACGCGGCGCACTTTGCCTTTCTGGATTACTTCTTCGGTACGGCCGTGAAGTCAGAGCGCGCCTGGCCGGCCCAGTACGGCGTGGTCGGGGACTACGTGCCCAATGGCTTCTGGAAACAGCTGAAGTTCCCGTTTGTCTGGAGAGGCTGAGCCTTCGCCAATGCAAAACTTTGATGCGGTGGTGATCGGCGCAGGCGCCGCCGGGCTGTTCTGTGCCGGTGTCGCGGGCCAGCTGGGTCTCAAGGTGCTGCTGATCGATCACAGCGCCAAGGTGGCCGAAAAAATCCGCATCTCGGGCGGTGGCCGCTGCAACTTCACCAACCGCGATGTGGGGCCGAGCAACTTTCTCTCGGCCAACCCGCACTTTTGCCGCTCGGCGCTGGCCCGCTACACGCCGCAAGACTTCATCGGCCTCATACAACGCCACCGAATTCCCTGGCACGAAAAGCACAAGGGGCAGCTGTTTTGCGACGAATCGGCCGAAGACATCATCGGCATGCTGATGCGCGAGTGTGAGCAGGGCCATGTCACTCACTGGCAACCCTGTGGCGTGGCTGCCGTGCGGCAGGCGGGCACCGGCTTCGAGCTCGACACCGAGCTCGGCGCCGTGCGCGCGTCGCGTGTGGTGGTCGCCACCGGCGGCTTGTCGATTCCCAAGATCGGTGCCACCGATTTTGGCTACCGGCTGGCCAAGCAGTTTGGCCACCGCCTGATCGAAACACGCCCGGCCCTGGTTCCGCTCACCTTCGACGCTGCAAGTTGGACGCCCTTCGTCGCGCTGGCCGGCCTGTCGCTGCCGGTCGACATCTGTAGCGGCAAAGGCCAGTTCCTCGAAGACCTGCTGTTCACCCACCGAGGCCTGAGCGGCCCCGCCGTGTTGCAGATTTCCAGCTTCTGGCTGCCTGGCACGCCGCTGAAGATCGACCTGGCCCCCGGCACCGACCTGGCCGAGCACCTGGCCCGCAGCAAGCTCGGCTCCAAACGCAAGCTGGCGACCGAACTCGCGTCGATGCTGCCAGCGCGCTTGGCCGACAGCTGGCTGGCCCGTCACCCTGGCCTGGGCGACCGACTTCTGGCTGATGTGCGTGACCGAGACCTGCAGCAGCTCGCCCTAGGCCTGGAGAGCTGGGAACTCACGCCCTCCGGCACCGAGGGCTACCGCAAGGCCGAGGTCACCGCCGGGGGCGTCGACACCCGGGAACTCAGCTCACAGACGATGGAAAGCAACAAAATCCCCGGCCTGCACTTTATCGGCGAGGTGGTTGATGTGACCGGCTGGCTCGGCGGTTACAACTTCCAATGGGCCTGGGCCAGCGCGGCTGCCTGCGCCCGTGCCATGGCAGCATCCAAGGCATCAGAGAGCGCTTGCTAACGCTTGGCTTGCGCCGCTTCCGCGGTCTGCTTATAATCGTGGTCTTTGCTGGCAAAACCCCGCGCTGCGATTCGTCCAAGCATTCTCTTGCTAGTCAAGGGGCTGGATTCCGGAACCTCCACCCAGAGACACCGGGCGAACACCGAGCGCATCAACTTCTGGATCTATGACTTCTATTCGCGTCAAAGAGAATGAGCCGTTCGACGTGGCTCTGCGCCGTTTCAAGCGCACGATTGAAAAACTGGGCCTGTTGACCGATCTGCGCGCCCGCGAGTTCTACGAAAAGCCCACGGCCGAGCGCAAGCGCAAGAAGGCTGCTGCAGTGAAGCGCCACTTCAAGCGCATTCGCAGCATGCAGTTGCCCAAGCGCATGTACTGATCGCCCCTGGCGCTCAACGCATACGAAGCCCGCGCCTTGCGGGCTTTGTCGTTTCTACCCTTCGTGCGGAGCACATGATGAGCCTCAAAGACCAGATCACCGAAGACATGAAGACCGCCATGCGTGCCAAGGATTCAGCGCGCCTGCTGACCATCCGCGGCCTGCTCGCCGCGCTCAAGCAGAAAGAAGTCGACGAGCGCGTG
>JBKJJF010000315.1:0-17222 GCA_046598195.1 Rhizobacter sp.
CTCGGCCGGGTCTTCTTCGTCGAGATCACGGTACGCGACGATCTCGGGGTGGCGGAACAGCGCGTTCGAGTCGAAGGTGAACTTCGCATCGAGCGCCTTGATGTTGCCCGGCTTGCCGTCCACGGAGCCTTCGAGGATGAGCGGGTTGATCTCGGCGAGCGAACAATCAGTCGCCATGTAGCAGGTGTAGAGCTTCTTCAGCACGTCGATGGCCTGGGCTTGCGAAGCCACCGGCACGCCGATGCCGCTCGCCAGCTCCGCGCCTTGGGCATCCGTCAGGCCGACGGCCGGGTCGACGAAGACCTTCAGGATCTTCTCGGGCGTGGCGTGGGCCACCTCTTCGATGTCCATGCCGCCTTCGGAGCTCGCCATCATGGCGACGCGCTGGGTGGCGCGGTCGGTGACGGCGGCCACGTAGTACTCTTTTTTGATGTCGGCGCCTTCTTCGATCAGCAGGCGGCGCACCTTCTGGCCTTCAGGGCCGGTCTGGTGGGTTTTCAACTGCATGCCAAGAATCTCGCTCGACAACTTTTTCACCTCGTCCAGCGAGCGCGCCAGCTTCACGCCACCGCCCTTGCCGCGGCCACCGGCGTGGATCTGCGCCTTCACCACCCACACCGGGCCGCCCAGCTTTTGCGCAGCCTCGATGGCCTCTTGCACGCTGAACGCGGGGTAACCACGCGGAACCGGCACGCCGGCTGCGCCCAAGATTTCCTTGCCTTGGTACTCATGAATTTTCATAACGGACTCTCTTCACTCAGGTTCTGGGAACGGTTGACGGCGGGTGGGATTCGGAGGCGGCCGGTTTGTACCAGCGTGGGTAGTAGCTGCGCACCACGTTGCCATCGGTGCGCAGGGCATGACAACGGTCGAGTTGAAAGGGCTGTTTGGCGTCGGCACCATCACCGCGCGTGTTGATCACGTCGCCGGCAAAAGCTTGCACCACCGCAGTGGGCAACACCTGTGCAAGTTCCGTCAGGTGGGTGCAGCCGGCCACGCCGCCCAGGCGTTCGAGCACGGCAAAACGAAAACCCTTCATCAGGTTCAGACCGACCAGGCGGCCATACACGTCACCCAGTTGGTCGCATTCGCCGGGGTAGGGCATGGCGCGGGTGTCGGAGCCGGCTTCGAGCACGTTGAAGGCCTCGTCGATGACCAGGCGCAACAGCATGTCGTGGATGGGCTCGCCAGCGCGGCGCACACCATGGGCCAGGTCGGCATCACGCGTCTTGACGTCGGTGATGACCGCATCGACCTCCCACAGCCCGTTGGCGCGCGCATAGATCTGCACATCGATGCGGCGGGTGTGCTTGAGCTGGCGCTCGGGCGCGGCGGGGGGCAGGGCCATCGAAGCAGAAGGTGGGTGTAGGGATTGACGCGCCAAGAAGGTCAGTCCCTCGTGGCAAACCCGAGAAATGTAGCATTCTGCACCGCAGCATTTTGGTGCGGGTGTGCGGCTGGCGGCACGGGCTCAGTCGTCTCCCGCCCCTCGCACCACCCGGTGGATCACCTCGCTGGAGAAGCCGCGCCCGGCCAAAAACCGCATCTGGCGGGCGCGCTCGGCGGCATCGGCCGCGGGCTGGCCGAATTTTCGCGACCAGACCTCGCGCGCGCGGGCCAGCTCGCTGTCTTTGAGCTGCTGGGTGGCATCGGCGGTCAATGTCACCCCGTGCTGGGCCAGCTCTTGGCGGATGCGCAGGTTGCCGTAGCGCGACACGCGGGCATGCACCCGGCTTTCCACAAAGCGCTCTTCACAGAGGTAGCGGTTGACCTGCAGCCAGTCGAGCACGGCCTCAACCTGCTCGATGGCGGCACCCGCTTCGGCCTCGTCTTTCTGCGCATGAACCAACAGCTTGCGCCGCAGCTCACTGCGGCTGTGCTCGCGCTGGGCGAGGATCTGCAGCCCCCGCCCCTTGAGCGACAGCCGCGGCCTCACTGGCGTACCTTCGTGCTGCGCACTCCGGTATTCGCCCTTGGGATGGCCCGGCGGCCTCATGCCTCCTGGGGCGCTTGCTCCTTGGCGGCGCGCGGCTTCTTGGCAGGCGCCGCGGCTTCGGCCTCGGCCGTGGGCAACAAGGGGATGCCCACCGCGTCACGCACCTTGTTCTCGATCTCCACCGACAGCGCCGGGTTTTCTTTCAGGAATTCGCGGGCGTTGTCTTTGCCCTGGCCGATCTTTTCGCCCTTGTAGGCGTACCAGGAACCCGATTTCTCCAGCACCTTGGCCTCGACACCCATGTCGATGATCTCGCCTTCGCGGCTGATGCCCTGGCCGTAAAGGATGTCGAACTCGGCGGTCTTGAAGGGAGGCGCGATCTTGTTCTTGACGACCTTCACCTTGGTCTCGTTGCCGATGACTTCTTCGCCCTTCTTGATGGAGCCAATGCGGCGGATGTCGAGCCGCACCGAGGCGTAGAACTTGAGCGCGTTGCCGCCGGTGGTGGTTTCGGGCGAGCCGAACATCACGCCGATCTTCATGCGGATCTGGTTGATGAAGATGACCATGGTGTTGGTCTTCTTGATGACGCCGGTGAGCTTGCGCAGCGCCTGGCTCATCAGGCGGGCTTGCAGGCCGGGCAATGAATCGCCCATTTCGCCTTCGATTTCAGCCTTGGGCGTGAGCGCGGCCACCGAGTCGATGACGACCAGATCGACCGCACCCGAGCGCACCAGCGCGTCGACGCTCTCCAGCGCCTGCTCGCCGGTGTCGGGCTGGCTGATCAGCAGCTCTTGCAGATTCACACCCAGCTTTTGCGCATAAGCGGTGTCGAGTGCGTGTTCGGCGTCGATGAAGGCGCAGGTGCCGGCGAGTTTTTGCATTTCGGCAATGACCTGCAGCGTGAGCGTGGTCTTGCCCGACGATTCCGGGCCGTAGATCTCGATCACCCGGCCCCGTGGCAGGCCGCCGACGCCCAAGGCGATGTCCAGGCCCAGCGAGCCGGTGGAAACGACCTCGATGTCTTCGATCACCTCGCCTTCGCCGAGCTTCATGATCGAGCCCTTGCCGAACTGCTTTTCGATCTGCGCCAGGGCGGCTTGCAGGGCTTTGACTTTTTCGGTGTTCAGTGCCTTGACGGGTGCGTCCACGAGAATCTCCTTGAGAATCAACAAGTTGGAGCCTGCTCATAACAACAGGCTGGATGAATGAACAGCATTCTGCGAGCTTGGTAGGTCAAAGTAAACCCATTTTTTGATCAGTTTGCCTTACCATAAATGATGGCAAATGATTGGCGACAAACCCACCTCGGCCGGCTGCTCGGCCACGCGCTGCGACGCTTCGACGAGCGTGTGCTGGCGCTGATGGCACGCAACGTTGAGGTGCCCTTGGCGCTGGCCAACCTGGCGGCCCGCGCACAGGTGAGCGCGGCCCACATCCACATCACCCGCCACCTGGCGCTCGAGGGCTCGCGCCTGACCGACCTGGCCGCCAAGGCCGGCATGAGCAAACAGGCGATGGGCGATTTGGTCGACCAGTGCGAAGCCTGGGGTTTGGTGAAACGCGAGCCCGACAGCCGCGACCGGCGCGCCCGCATGGTGTGTTTCACACCCACCGGGCTGGCCTGGCTGGCCGCGTTTGAGCAAGCGGTGGCGCAGGCCGACCAGGAGTTCCGTGCCGAGGTCGGGCCCGAGGTGGCCACCGTGGTGGCGCTCGGGCTGGAAGCATATGCCGGCGCCTGGGCTTGAGCGCTTCGCCGAGACCCGCACCCCGTCAAGCGCCGGTCAGGGTGCAGCCATAGAATGATCCGCACCCCCCCGACGACGACGCCGCCGCAGCACAACCGGAGACCGCGATGCGCATACTGATTGCCGAAGACGATCAGGTTCTGGCCGATGGCCTGTTGCGCACGCTGCGCAACACCGGCTACGCCGTCGACGCGGTTGCCAGCGGCTCGGAGGCCGACGCCGCGCTGACTTCGCACGAGTTCGACATGGTGATCCTCGACCTGGGCCTGCCCAAGCTGCACGGGCTGGAGGTGCTGCGCAAGCTGCGCGCGCGTGGGTCGTCGGTGCCGGTGCTGATTCTCACCGCGGCCGACAGCGTGGAGCAGCGCGTTAAAGGCCTCGACCTCGGCGCCGACGACTACATGGCCAAACCCTTCTCGCTGCAAGAGCTCGAAGCGCGTGTGCGTGCGCTCACGCGGCGTGGCCTGGGCACGGCCTCCAGTGTCATCAAACACGGCCCGCTGACCTTCGACGCCACCGGGCGCGTGGCTTACATGAACGACCAGATGATCGACCTGTCGGCGCGCGAGCTGAGCCTGCTCGAAGCACTGCTGCAACGCGCCGGCCGGCTGGTCAGCAAAGACCACCTGGTCGAGCGCCTGTGTGAGTGGGGCGAAGAGGTGAGCAACAACGCGATCGAGGTTTACATCCACCGCCTGCGCAAGAAGATCGAACAAGGCCCGGTGCGCATTGCAACCGTGCGCGGCCTCGGCTACTGCCTCGAAAAGATCCCCAACTAGGAACTTGAGCCCCCCAGTCGCCCTGCTCCTGCTCCCAAGGGGCGCCGTCCGGCTTGGGGCGGCCAGGCGCCGGACACCCTGATGGCATTCCCCAGAGAACAGCGCTCCCTCTTCGGTGAGATCCTCGATTGGATGCTCGCCCCGCTGCTGCTGCTGTGGCCGATGAGCGTGGTGCTCACCTGGCTGGTGGCACAAGGCATTGCCAACAAACCGTTTGACCGCCAGCTGGGCGAGATGGCGCGCCTGCTGGCGCAGCAGGTCAGCGTGCAGGCGCAAGCCGATGGCACCCCACGCGCCGTGTTTGCACTGACACGCGCCGCCACCGAGCTGCTGCACACCGACGAGGCCGACACGCTGTATTACCAGGTGCTGGGTTTGCGCGGCGAGTTCCTGAGCGGCGATCAGGCCTTGCCGGTGCCGCCCGAAGACAACCGCGACAGCTGGGGTCAGCTGCGATTTCGTGACGACGAAATCGGCGGCGAGCCGGTGCGAGTGGCCTACCTCTGGGTGAGCGCCTCCCCCAACCCCAACCCCACCTCGCCGGCCCTGGTGCAGGTGGCTGAAACCCTGGGCAAACGCTCGCGCCTGGCCACCGAGATCATCAAGGGCGTGATGCTGCCGCAGTTCGTGATCTTGCCGCTGGCGGTGTTGCTGGTGTGGCTGGCGCTGGTGCGCGGCATCAAGCCGCTCAACGAGTTGCAGCAGCGCATACGCCGCCGCGAAAGCCACGACCTGAGCCCGATCAACGAGCGCGAGGTGCCTGAAGAAGTGGCGCCTCTGGTGCGCGCGATCAACGACCTGCTGATGCGGCTGGACCGCAGCATCGTCACGCAAAAACACTTTCTCGCCGACGCCGCTCACCAACTGAAAACCCCGCTGGCCGGTCTGCGCACCCAGGCCGAGCTGGCCCAGCGCGAGATCGACGCTGGCGAGCGCGACCCGCAGGCGTTGAAGAAGTCGCTGCAGCAGATCGCCCGCTCCAGCCAGCGCGCAGCGCGCATGGTCAACCAGCTGCTCGCCATGGCGCGCGCCGAAGACGCGTCGCAAACACAGAGCTTCCAGGCCGTGAACCTGGCCCGCGTGGCCACCGAAGCGGTGCGCGACTTCGTGCCGCGTGCGCTCGAAAAACGCATCGACCTCGGCTACGAAGGCCCCAACACCGGCGAGCGCCACCCGCCAGGCCTGATGGTGCACGGCCAGCCGGTGCTGCTGCGCGAGCTGGTGCGCAACCTGGTCGACAACGCGCTGCAGTACACACCCGAAGGCGGCACGGTGACGGTGCGTGTGGTCGACGACCCGTTTGGCCAGGTGGTGGTGGTGCAGGTCGAAGACTCGGGCCCGGGCATCCCGGTGGCCGAGCGCGACAAGGTGTTCCAGCCCTTCTACCGCGCGCTCGGCACCAACGTCGACGGCTCCGGCCTGGGCCTGGCCATCGTGCGCGAGATCGCCCAGCAGCACCACGCCGAGATCACGCTGGAAGACGCCAACCTGCGCCACCGCACCGGCATGCTGGTCGAACATGCCGGGGTGGCGTTCGGGCCGGGCGCGCGTTTCACGGTGCGGTTCCCGGCCGCGCTGGCCCCGGCTCCCCCACCCGCTTGAAAACGTTCAGGATCGTCCGCATGGCCACTTCACCCGACACCCCGAACCACCACACTTCAGGCAAGCGCACGCTCGACCTGGCACTGCAAGGCGGCGGCTCGCACGGCGCCTTCACCTGGGGCGTGCTCGACCGCCTGCTGCAAGACGAGCAGATCGCCTTCAACGGCATCTCGGGCACCAGCGCTGGCGCCCTCAATGCCGCGGTGATGGCCACCGGCTACCAGCGTGGGCAGCGCGAAGGTGCGCGTGAGGCACTGCGCGATTTCTGGCACGACATCAGCCGCTCGGGCTCGATCTTCTGCCCCGGCTCGGCCAGCCACACCCGCGCCCTGCACGACGGCCTGCAGCTCGACAAGCTGCCGGGCTACCAGTGGGTGAGTTCTTTCTTCCGCTCGTTCAGCCCCTACGAATTCAACCCGCTGAACCTGAACCCGCTGCGCGACGTGTTGCACCGCCATGTGAACGAAGCGGCCTTGCGCCGCAACCCCCTCAAGCTCTTCGTCACCGCCACCAGCGTCAACACCGGGCAGGCGCGGGTGTTCACCGGCCGCGAGCTGTCGATCGATGCCTTGCTCGCGTCGGCCTGCCTGCCGCTGCTCTTTCAGGCGGTCGAGATCGACGGCGAGCCCTATTGGGATGGTGGCTACACCGGCAACCCGGCCATCTACCCACTGATCTACAACACCGAGGCGCTCGACATCTTGCTGGTGCGCATCAACCCGCTGGTGCGCGAAGGCACGCCCAAGCGCGGCGAAGAAATCATGGACCGCCTGAGCGAGATCACCTTCAACGCAAGCCTGATGGGCGAGATGCGCGCCATCGCCTTTGTCTCGCGGCTGGTGCGTGAAGGCAAGCTCGACCCCGGCATGTACAAAGACCTGCGCCTGCACATGGTGGCCGACGACGCGGGCCTCGCGCCGCTGGGTGCCAACTCCAAGTTCGACACCGACCGCGCGTTTCTGGAGCGCCTGTTCGAGATGGGCCGCGGCGCCGCCGACCGCTGGCTGGCCCAGCACCAGGGTGACATCGGCGTACGCGCCACGATCGACGTGGAGAGCGAGTTCCTGAAGCGCCCGCCACGGCGCAAGGCCTGAACATGGCCGCGCCCGCACCCCCCCGCCCGAGCCTGGTGGCGCTGACCTGGCCGCTTTTCGCCGAGCTGGTGCTGGGCCTGGTGGTCGGCCTGGTCGGCTTGTGGCTGGCCTCGCGCATGTCGGACACCGCCTCGGGCGCGTTTGCGCTGTCGAACCATGTGCAAGCGTCGTTCTTCCTTTTGTTTCGCATCATCAGCATGGGCGTGAGCGTGGTCATCACACAAAACCTGGGCGCCGGCAACCGCGCCGGTGCCGACGAAACCGCACGCGCCGCGCTGGGCGCCAGCACCTGGCTGGGCCTGGGTGCGGGGCTCGCGGTGGCCGGGCTTGCCGGGCCTTTGTTGCGCCTGTTGAACGCGCCCGACAACGTGATGCCACTGGCCGAGCCCTACCTGCAGGTGCTCTCGATCTCACTTGCGCTCGATGCCTTCAACGCCAGCATGGGCGCGGTGATGCGCGCCCACATGCACACGCGCGACACGCTGCTCAACATGATCGCCATGCACAGCCTGCACCTGGCGATCTGCTGGCCGCTGATGGCGGGCATCGGCCCGCTGCCCGCCATGGGCCTGGCCGGGTTTGCGGTGGCGGCTGCCATCAGCCGCGCCTTTGGTGTCGCCTTTCACCTGTGGCTGTGGCGCTGGCGGCTGCAGCTGGTGCCACACGCCCACGACTGGTGGCGCATGCGCTGGAAGGGCCTGGGCCCGGCCCTGCACATCGGCCTGCCGGGTGCGGCCGAAAACATCGCCTACCGGCTGGCGCTGATGGTCACCGTGGCCCTGGTCGCACGCATGGGCGCCGATGCGCTGGCGGTGCACAGCTACACCATGCAGGTGATGTATTTCATCTTGGTGTTTGGGTTGGCGGTGGGTTTTGCCAGCGATATCTTGGTGGGCCATCTGGTGGGAGCACGCCAGTTGCACGAAGCCCACCGCCTGGTGCGCAAGAGCCTGCGCTGGGGGCTGCTGGTTTCCACCGGCGTGTCACTCACCGCTGCGCTCACGGCGCCATGGACGCTGCAGCTCTTCACGCACGACCCACACATCATCCAGCAGGCCACCACGCTGCTGTGGATCACCGTGCTGCTGGAACCCGGGCGCACCTTCAACCTGGTGGTGATCAACGCGCTGCGCGCCACTGGCGACGCACGCTTTCCGGTGCTGGCGGGTGCCGCGTCGATGGTCTTCGTGATGGCCGGTGGCGCCTGGCTGCTGGGGGTGGTGTTCGACCTCGGCCTGGTCGGCGTGTGGATCGCTTACGCGGCCGACGAGTGGGTGCGTGGGCTGATCATGTGTGCCCGCTGGTGGCGCCTGGGCTGGGTGCCGGCGGCACGGGCCACACACCGGCGGGTCGTGCGGCAGCGTGCGGCGCTCGCCTCACCGCACTGAGCTCACAGCACCGAAGCCACCTTCAGCGCCTGCGCAACAGCTCGAACACGCTCGCGTCGTCCATGCCCGCCAGCCCGTTTTCGCAGGCGCGGGCAAACAAGGCTGCGGCCTGCTCACCCAGCGGCGTGGCAAAGCCGGCCTGCTGCGCCATGCCCAGCGCGAGGTGGGTGTCCTTGTTGAGCAGGCTGGTGTGGGCGCGCGGCAGGTAGTCGCCGAGCAAGGCGCGGCGCATGCGGTCGCTGCCGATCCAGCTCTGCCCGCTGCTCTGCTCCATCACCGCCAGCGTGCGCGGCACGCTCAGGCCCAGGCGCTCGGCCAGCGCCAGCGCTTCGGCCGCGCCGGCCAGGTTGATGCCAGCCACCAGGTTGTTGACGAGCTTGGTGCGCGCCCCATCGCCCGGGCGTTCGCTGATGTGGAACACCTTGGACGAGAGCACCTCGATCAACACACGGTGTTTGTCGAGCACCGCGTTCGGGCAGGCCAGCATCAGGCTCATCTGCCCCTCGCGTGCACGCTCGGGGCCGCCGGACAGGGGGGCGTCGAGCCACTCGATGCCGCGTTGTGCGAGGCCCTCGACCAGGCGCTCGGTGTCGGCCGGCGCAATGGTCGGGCACAACATCACCAGCGAGCCCGCGGCGAGCGCAGCCGCTGCGCCGTGCGGGCCGAACAGCACCGCCTGGGTTTGTGCGGCATCGACCACGGCCACGATCACCACGTCGCTCGACGCGGCCAGGCCAGTGGCGGTGGCGCAGGCCATGGCACCGAGGCCGACGGCCTGGGCTTCGCGCTGCGAGTCGATGTCGTGCACGGCGACCAGATAACCTTGCGACAGCAGCCGAGCGGCCATCGCGCCACCCATGTTGCCCACCCCGATGATGCCCACACGGGGTATCGGCCAGACCGCCGGAATCATGTCAGCCCCTCGGCTGTCGGGTACGCCCGCCGATCCCCCGTGGGGTTCGAACCCGGCTTGGGGCGGCCCAGCGCTCGGGCGCTTCGTGTTGTCAGCCATCGTGCCTGCATGCGCCGCTGCTTAGCGTTGCCTGTAACGCCGGCTCTTGGAAATCGACATCAAGATGCCCAAGCCCAACCCGAGCGTGACCATGGCCGTGCCGCCATAGCTGATGAAGGGCAACGGCACCCCCACCACCGGCAAGATGCCGCTCACCATGCCCATGTTGACGAAGGCATAGGTGAAAAAGCTCAGCGTGATGGCGCCGGCCAGCAGGCGTGAAAACAGCGTGGGCGCCTCCGCCGCGATCATCAAGCCGCGGTAGATCAGGAAGATGAAGCCGGCCAGCAGCGCCAGGCAGCCCATCAGGCCAAACTCTTCGGAGAAGGCGGCAAAGATGAAGTCGGTGGTGCGCTCGGGGATGAACTCCAGGTGCGTCTGCGTGCCCTTCATGAAGCCCTTGCCCGACATGCCGCCCGAGCCGATGGCGATCATGCCCTGGATGATGTGAAAGCCCTTGCCCAGCGGGTCGGTGGTCGGGTCGAGCAGGGTGCACACACGGTTCTTCTGGTAGTCGTGCAACAGCGGCCAGGCCACGCCAGCTTGGCAAATGCGGTCTTCGGCCAGCACCATCGCGGTGATGGCGATGACGCCCACCGCCAGCACTGGCACGATGAGCTTCCACGACAAGCCGGCGAAGAAGATCACGTAAAGCCCCGCCGACAGCACCAGGATGGCGGTGCCCAGGTCGGGCTGCTTGACGATCAGGCCCACGGGAATGGCCAGCAGCAACAACGCGACCACAAAGTCCGACACCCGAAGCGCGCCCTCGCGGCGCTGGAACCACCAGGCCAGCATCAGCGGCACCGCGATCTTCAGCACCTCGCTCGGCTGCACCACCACGCCCACGTTGAGCCAGCGTGTGGCGCCTTTTTTGGTGATGCCGAACAAGGCCACGGCAATCAGCAAGGCCACGCCCACGACGTACAGCGGCACGGCCAGGCCCATCAGCTTTTGCGGCGGGATCTGCGCCACCACGAACAAGATGCCCAGCGCCAGCAACATGTTGCGGCCGTGGTCGACAAAGCGGGTGCCGTGGTCGTAACCGGCCGAATACATGGTGATCAGGCCCATCACTGCGAGCAGCAGAATGGCCAGCGCGAGCGGGCCGTCGAAGCCCATGAACACCGGTTTGACCCGGCGCCACAACGACGGTTTGCCGAAGGTCGCGCTCATCGTGGGCCACTCGCAGAAGCTGCGGCCGAGGCGGCAGAAGCAGCAGCAGCCGGCACCACCAGCGGCGCACTCAGCCCGCCACTGCCAGGCCCGACCGCATAAGCACCTGCACCCGGCAACGGCACCGCCGACACCGCACGCGAGGTGCCAGTGGGTGCGCCCGATTTGCCTTCGCGGGTGAGCGCGATGTCTTCAACGCTTGGGTACTGGCCGAGCAGCAGGTAGTCCATCACCCGGCGTGCAATCGGCGCGGCACTGGCGGCGCCGAAGCCGGCGTTTTCAACCAACACCGCCAGCGCGATGGTGGGCGTCTCGACCGGCGCAAACGCGATGTAGAGCGCGTGGTCACGTTTGTGTTCTTCGAGTTTGGAGGCGTTGTACTTTTCGTTGGCGCGCACGCCCACGGCCTGCGCGGTGCCGGTCTTGCCGCCGCTCACATAGGGCGTGCCGGCAAACACGCGTGTGCCGGTGCCACCCTGGGTGACCTGTTGCATGCCTTGCAGGATCACCTTGACGTGCTCGGGCTTGAGCGGCAGCGGGTCGATCGCCGCATGCGCCACCTGGCGGCGCTCGCGCGTGACCACGTCTTCGACCTCGCGCACCAGGCGCGGCTTGTAGCGCTCGCCGCCGCTCACCAGCGTCGACACGGCGCTTGCCAGCTGCAGCATGGTGAAGTTGTTGTAGCCCTGGCCGATGCCCAGCGAGATGGTTTCGCCGGCGTACCACTTCTGCTGCTCGGGCTTCTTGTAGGCGCGTGCCTTCCAGGCGGTGGAAGGCAGCAGGCCCGTCACCTCGCCGTCGATGTCGATGCCGGTTCTGCGGCCGAAGCCAAACGGTTCAAGCTGGGCGTGGATGGTGTCCACGCCCAGCTCATTGGCGAGCGAATAGAAGTACACGTTGCTGGAGAGCGCGATCGCCTTGACCATGTCGACCGGCCCGAGCCCGCCGTCGCCGTGGCTGCGGAAGGTGTGGTTACCGAACTGAAAGTTGCCGCCGTCGAAAATCACCTGGGTGGCGCTGCGCTTGCCGGTGTTGAGCGCGGCCATGGCCATGAAGGGTTTGAAGGTGGAGCCAGGTGGGTAGGTGCCACGCAGGGCCCGGTTGAGCAGCGGTTTGTCGATCGACTCGTTGAGCTCACGCCACGACTCCGAGTCGATGCCGTCGACAAACAGGTTGGGGTCGAAGGTCGGCTTGCTGACAAAAGCCAGGATCTCGCCGTTGCGCGGGTCCATGGCGACCAACGCTCCACGCCGCTCGCCGAACAGCTCTTCGACCAGCGCCTGCAAGCGGATGTCGACCGACATCACCAGCTTGTTGCCCGGTGTCGGCGGGCTGCTCTTCAGACGGCGCACCGCGCGACCGCCGGCGCTGGTTTCCACTTCTTCGAGGCCGGTGATGCCGTGCAGGTCGGCCTCGTAGCTTTGCTCCACGCCGAGCTTGCCGATGTATTCGGTGCCGCGGTAGTTGTCGAGCTGCTCTTCGGGCCAGTCTTCCATGACCGCTTTTTCGGCCTGGTTGATGCGCCCGATGTAGCCGATCAAATGGCTGCCCACCTCGCCCAGCGGGTAGTTGCGAAACAAGCGCGCCTTGATGTCAACCCCGGGGAAGCGAAAGCGCTGCGCGGTGAAACGTGCCACCTCTTCGTCGGTCAGCTTGGTGCGGATCGGCAGCGATTCGAAGCTCTTGCTTTCTTCGAGCAGGCGCTTAAAACGGCGGCGGTCGCGCGGGTTGACCTCGATGATGGTTTCGAGCTCGTTGATGGTGGCTTCGAGGTCTTCCACCTTCGTGGGGCTGATCTCCAGCGTGTAAGCCGAGTAGTTGTTGGCCAGCACCACGCCGTGGCGGTCAACGATCAGGCCACGGTTGGGCACGATGGGCACCACCGCGATGCGGTTGTTCTCGGCCTGGGTGGCCAGCTCGTCGTGGCGCACCACCTGCAACAACACCAGGCGCGCCGCCAGCAGGCTGAAGGCGATCAGCACGAAGGCCGCAGCCGCCAGCAGCCGGGTGCGAAAGCGGCTCAGTTCCCGTTCGACGTTTCTGATTTCCGTCATAAGGGCCGGTTTTGATCCGGGTCGGGCGGGCGGCGTTGCGGTGCCAGCAACAAGAGCGACACCACCGGCCACAACAGGCTCTCGAACAGCGGCGCGAGCATCAGCTGCCAGCCCGGCAACATGCCGCCCACCGCCATGCGCACCAGCATCGCAACCGCATGCGCCGACACAAACAGCGGCAGGATCTGCAGCGCCTGCGACAACACACCAAACCACAACAAACGGCGATGGATGGTGATGGCGAAAAAGCTCAGCAGCGTGTACGCGAGCGCGTGCTGACCGAGCACGGCGCTGTCGTGCACGTCCATCATCAAACCGAACACAAAGGCGGCGCCCAAGCCAACACGGCGCGGCTGGTGCACGTTCCAGAACACCAGCACCAGGGCCAGCAGGTCGGGCAGGTAGGCGGTGCGGCCCAGCGGCACCAGGTTGAAGGCGAATGCCAGCAGCAGGGTGATCCACATGAACAACGGGTTCACCGGCAGCAAGAGCTGGTCGGAGCCACGCGGCATCATGGGGCGACCCCTCCGGAGCGACACATCGTCATTTGCGCGCTCCCTTCTTGGCAGGCTTGGTGACCAAGCCCTCAGGCTCAGGCTGAGGCCGCGGCGGCATCTGGATACCCACCGGCTCCAGCACCAGCACATGGCGCACGCTGTCGGGCTCGGCCAGCGGTGCCAGCGCAATGCGGGCAAAGCCGGTGTCGACGCGGCGGTCCACGCTCACCACCTTGGCGACCGGCACCCCGGCGGGGTAGATGCCGTCAACGCCTGAAGTTGAAAGCACGTCGCCCACCTGCACGTCGGCGTTGCCGGCCATGAAGCGCAGCTCCAGGCCTGCACCCGCGGAGTTGCCAAAGGCCGCGCTGCGCGCCTGAGTGCGCGCATTGAGCACCGGGATGGCGGCTTCCTTGTCGGTGAGCAAGGTCACTTCGGCGCTGTAGGGGTAGACACGTGTCACCTGGCCCAGCACACCCACTTCGTTGATGACCGGCGAAGCCACCACCAGGCCATCGCGGTTGCCGCGGTCGATGATGACCTTGCGCGAGTAGGGGTCGGGCGCGTCGTACAACACCTCGGCCGTCAACGAGCGCACCTTCAGCGCAGCGCGCAGCTCCAGCAAGGCGCGCAAACGGGTGTTCTCCTGCAGCAACTGCTCAACCCGCGAAGCCCGCTCGGCCTGTTGGGCCAACTCCAGGCGCGCCTTGTTCTCGGCCGAGCGTGCGTCTTGCAGGCCCATCAGGTAATCGGAGGCCAGCGCCCAGGCATCGACCGGGGTGCGCAACACCCGCTCCACCGGGTTGAGCACGGTGGCCACCACCGCGCGCAGCGGCTGTGTCACCTTGAAGCGGGTGTCGGCCACCATCAAGAACAGCGCCAATGCCGAAAAAAACACCATCCGCGTGAACGCCGACGGCCCTTGTCTGAAGAAGGGCGGTGGAGATCTGTCGAGAGTGCCTAGAGGCATGGGCGACGCTCAGCTCAATTGAAAAAGCCGGCCACGTGAGTGACACGTGCCGGCCAGGTGACAGAGTTCACGCTCACTCTGACGTAAAGATGGAACCGAGCCGCTCCATGCGCTCGAGCGCCATGCCGCAACCGCGCACCACGCAGGTCAGCGGGTCTTCGGCCACCAGCACCGGCAGGCCGGTTTCTTCGGCCAGCAGGCGATCGAGGTCGCGCAGCAGCGCGCCGCCACCGGTCAGCATCATGCCGCGCTCGGCGATGTCGGCGCCGAGTTCGGGCGGGGTTTGTTCGAGCGCGTTTTTGACGCTGGAGACAATCTGGTTCAGCGGGTCGGTCAGCGCTTCCAGAATCTCGTTGCTGCTGATGGTGAAGCTGCGCGGCACCCCTTCGCTGAGGTTGCGGCCCTTGACTTCCATCTCTCTGACTTCGGAGCCGGGGAAGGCCGAGCCGATCTGCTTTTTGATGGCCTCGGCCGTGGGCTCGCCGATCAGCATGCCGTAGTTGCGGCGGATGTAGTTGATGATGGCCTCGTCGAACTTGTCGCCACCGACACGCACCGAGCCCTTGTAGACCATGCCGCCCAGCGAGATCACGCCCACCTCGGTGGTGCCACCGCCGATGTCGATCACCATCGAGCCGCTGGCCTCAGACACCGGCAGGCCTGCACCGATGGCCGCGGCCATCGGCTCTTCGATCAGGTAGACCTCGGAGGCACCAGCGCCCAGCGCCGATTCACGGATGGCCCGGCGCTCGACCTGGGTCGAACCACAGGGCACGCAGATGATGATGCGCGGGCTCGGGCGAAACATCTTCGAGTCGTGAACCATCTTGATGAACTGCTTGAGCATCTGCTCGGTGACCGTGAAGTCGGCGATCACGCCGTCTTTCATCGGCCGGATGGCTTCGATGTTGCCTGGTACCTTGCCCAGCATGGCCTTGGCTTCGGCGCCCACGGCCTGGATGGTCTTCTTGCCATTGGGGCCGCCTTCGTGGCGAATGGCGACGACCGACGGTTCGTCGAGCACGATGCCCTTGCCACGCACATAGATCAGCGTGTTGGCAGTGCCCAGGTCAATGGCCAGATCGGTGGAGAAATAACGGCGCAGGGATGCGAACATGTTTTTTTTGGCAGATCGACGCGAGCACGAAGCCAATGGTGGCCAAGGGCATTGCGGGCGATGTGGTTCCGGTATGAGTGACGGGCTTCTTTGTCAGTGCGTTCGATCAAGCCGACCGCGCGGGCGCAATAGGGTTCCAAGCTTCTTGAAAATACGGCAAACCCCTTGAAAACCTTGGGTTTCAGGGGCCTCAAGAGGCTTGTGGATAACCGGGGATAATACTGCATCACCCCTGGTTTCCGACCCCGCGGACACCCTTCCTAAACTGCATTTCCTATGGCCCTGACACCCCACGACGTCAGCCGCATCGCCCACCTTGCCCGCCTCGAATTGCAGGCCTCGGAACAGGCGGCCATGCTGCAACAGCTGAACGGTTTTTTCTCCATCGTCGAGCGCATGAGCGCGGTCGACACCAGCGGGGTTGAGCCGCTCTACACCCCGCTGTCAGCGGTGCAAAACGTCGCTTTGCGCCTGCGCGACGACGTGCCCACCGAGACCAACCAGCGCGAGTTGAACCAGCGCAGCGCACCCGCCGTGGAAGACGGTTTGTTCCTGGTTCCCAAGGTCATCGAATGAAGGATTTGCACAGCCTGAGCGCGGCCGAGATGGGCCGCGCGCTGGACGACAAACGTGTCTCCAGCGTCGAATTGACGAAACATCTGCTCGCACGCGTTGCCACTCACGAACATCTCGGTGCTTTCCTCTGCGTCGACGAAGACGCTGCGCTGCAGCAAGCCCAGGCCGCCGACCAGCGGCGTGCGGCGGGTGAGCGCGGCGCCTTGCTGGGCGTGCCGTTGGCGCACAAAGACATCTTCGTCACCCAAGAGCTGCCCACCACCGCCGGCTCGAAGATGCTGGCCGACTACCGCAGCCCTTTCGACGCCACCGTCGTCCACAAGCTCACGCAGGCCGGCCTGGTGACCCTGGGCAAACTCAACTGCGACGAGTTCGCCATGGGCTCCAGCAACGAAAACTCGGCCTTCAAGCCGGTAAAAAATCCCTGGGACACGAGCCGAGTGCCCGGCGGCTCGTCGGGCGGCTCGGCCGCCGCCGTGGCCGCGCGCCTGGTGCCTGCCGCCACCGGCACCGACACCGGTGGCTCGATCCGCCAGCCGGCCAGCTTCACCGGCATCACCGGCATCAAGCCCACCTATGGCCGCTGCTCGCGCTACGGGATGATTGCGTTTGCCTCCAGCCTCGACCAGGCGGGGCCGCTCGCACACAGCGCCGAAGACTGCGCCTTGTTGCTCACCACGATGAGTGGCTTTGACGAGCGCGACGCCACCAGCGCCCAAGAGCGCGTACCCGATTTTGCTGCGGCCTTGGGCCAGGCGCGGGCTGGGGCCACCGCCGCGCAGCCGCTCAAGGGTTTGCGCATCGGCCTGCCTGGCGAGTTTTTTCCATCCGCCTTGGCCGCCGATGTCAACGGCGCCGTGCGTGCCGCGCTGGCCGAGTTCGAGAAGCTGGGCGCGACCCTGGTCGACGTGAGCCTGCCGCGCACCGAGCTGTCGATCCCGGTGTACTACATCATCGCGCCGGCCGAAGCGTCGTCGAACCTGTCGCGCTTCGACGGCGTGCGCTACGGCCACCGCGCCAAGCAGTACACCGACCTGCTCGACATGTACAAAAAAAGCCGCGCCGAGGGCTTCGGCCCCGAGGTCAAGCGCCGCATCATGATCGGCACCTATGTGCTGTCGCACGGCTACTACGACGCGTACTACCTGCAGGCGCAGAAAATCCGCCGCATGATCGCCGACGATTTCCAGAATGCCTTCCGGTCGTGCGACGTCATCGCCGGGCCGGTCGCGCCGACCGTGGCGTGGAAGCTCGGCGAGCACGGCAACGATCC
>JBKJJF010000321.1:0-7587 GCA_046598195.1 Rhizobacter sp.
TCGCAGCCGACGCTGGCGGCCGAGGGACATGTGCGCGGTCGGCGTCGAGCCGGCGTGCGCTCAGCCGGGTCGTCGCCGCCGCGACAGCCACGCCGCCGTGGCCAGCGCGATCGAGATGACGGCCAGCGAGATCGCGGTCGTCAGCGTGCCCAGCGCATAGATGGCCGGCGAGGTGACGGTGGTGGTCAGGCCCTGCAGTTCCAGCGGCAGCGTGTTCATGTCGCCGATGGCCTGCGACGAGCGGGCGATCTCGTCCCAGCTGAGCGTGAAGCCGAACATACCCACGCCCACCAGGCTGGGCGCGATCAGCGGCAGCACCACGTGGCGAAAACTTTGCCACGGCGTAGCGCCGAGGTCACAGGCCGCTTCTTCATACGCCGGGTTGAAGCGGTTGAAAACGGCCAGCATGATGAGCAGGCCGAAGGGCAGCGTCCAGGTGAGGTGCGCGCCGAGCGCCGAGGTGTACAAGCCCATGGCAGTTCCGTAGTTGTCGAGCCAACCGCCGAGGCCCACCGCTTCGAGCACGGTCTTGATGACGGTATCGACCAGGCGGAACTGCAGGCCGATGCCCAGCGACACCACGATCGACGGCATGATCAAGCTCGCCACCGAGGTGTAGAAAAGCAGGCCCGCGCCCGAGAACTTTTTGCGGAAGGCGAGGCCCGCGCCGAGCGCGAGCAGCACGGTGCACAACATCACCACCGTGCCCAGCGCCACCGAGCGGCGAAAGGCCGCCGCGATGTCGACCACGCCCATGCCTTCCCACAGCTTGCCGAACCAGTGCAATGACATGCCGCGCATCGGGAAGGTGAGGCCGCCTTCGGGGCCCTGAAAGCTCAGCACGAAGATGGTGAACATGGGCCCGTACAAAAACAGCACGAACAGCCCGAACACGAAAGCCAGGGCGTAGAAACTGCCGGGGCGTTTGCCTTCGTTCATGCGCATCGCCGTTCGCCCTGAGCAGCGGGCTGAGCTTGTCGAAGACCCCGTGTCGAAGGATTGGTGGCATGCGCACCCTTCGACAGGCTCAGGGCGAACGGGAGCCGGCTCAGGGCGGACGGGGGACGGCTCAGGGGGAACGGTGAATGGCTCATTTCACAGCTCCTTGCGGATGTCGACCAGGCGCGTCAGGCCCCAGATCATCATCAGCGTGACGGCCAGCAAGATCACCGCATTGGCCGCCGCCATCGGGAACTGCAGGTAAGACGTCTGCACCTGGATGATCTTGCCGACCGATGCGATCTGCTGCCCACCCATCACGCCGATGGTCACAAAGTCGCCCATCACGATGGTGATGACGAAGATCGAGCCGATGATGATGCCGGTGCGGCTCAGCGGCACCACCACGTTCCACACCGTCTGCCAGCCGCTCGCGCCGCTGTCACGCGCGGCTTCGATCAGCGCGCGGTCGATGCGCATCATCGAATTGAAGATGGGCACGATCATGAACATGGTGTACAGGTGCACGAAGGCGAGTACCACCGAGAAGTCGCTGAAGAGCAGCCACTCGATCGGGGTGTCGATGATGCCGATGCCTTGCAGCGTCTGGTTGACCACGCCGTTGCGGCCCAACAGCGGCACCCACGAGATCATGCGGATGACGTTGGACGTCCAAAACGGCACGGTGCACAAGATGAAGAGCAGCGTCTGCGCGCCCACCGAGCGCACATGGAAGGCCAGGAAGTAGGCCACCATGAAGCCGATCAGCAGCGTGAACAGCCACACGAGAAAGCAGAACTTGAGCGTCGACAGATAGGTTTTGAGCGTGACGCACAGCTCTTCGGTGCTGGAGCAACCGTTGAATACGTCGATGTAGTTCTGAAAGGTGAAGGCCGGGATCAGCTCGTAGTCGGTGGCACGCCAGAAACTCACTGCTGCCACCAGCAACAGCGGCAACACGAGAAAGAGCACGAAGACCAGCGTGAACGGCGTGGCTTGCAGCCAAGGGCCGAATCGGAAGGTCTTGGGGGTGCTCATGGTGGATTCAGCAGCCTTCAAACAGACCCTTCGACAAGCCCAGGGCGAACGGAACGCGCGCCCGCGCAAGCGAAGCCACGCGCCCCATCAAGCAACGCCCGCGGAACCGGCTTTGCCGGGCCGCCAGGCGGGCCTTGCAGGCCGCGCTGGGCGAGGCCGCCCAGCTCTTCGCCAGGCACATCTTGTGCACTGGACAAGATGTGTCCGGGCTCGGCCCCTTGGGGGCAGGAGCGAAGCGACCGGGGGGCCATCATTTACGCGGCGACGAACTCGTTCCATTTCTGAACCATGTACGCGTTTTCGTCCATGATCGCGTTCCAGCAGGCGATGCCGCCCATGCGGGCCTCGTAGCTGCCACCGTCGCGCAGGCTGCCGGCCTTGGCGAGCACGTCACCGTTGGGAGACTTGATGTCTTGTGTGGCCGGCTTGCCTTCCATCCAGTAGGCCCACTCGTAGGCTTCCATCTTGGCCTTGGCGGTTTCCAGCACGGCGCTGTAGTAGCCCTGGCGGTTGAGGTAAGCGCCAGCCCAGCCGTCGAGGAACCAGTTGATGAATTCGTAGACCCCGTCGGCCTTCCTGCCGGTGACACTCTTGGGCACGCCGAAGCCGGCCGCCCAGGCGCGGTAGCCTTCTTTCAGCGGCTGGAAGGTGCAGGCAATGCCCTTGGTGCGCACGGCCGTCACGGCGGGCGACCACATCGATTGAATGACCACCTCGCCCGAGGCCATCAGGTTGACGCTCTCGTTGAAGTCTTTCCACAGCGCGCGGAACTGGCCTGCCTTCTTGGCTTCGATCAAGGTCTTGATCGTGAGGTCAATCTCCTTCTTGGTCATGTTGCCCTTGTCGGGGTACTTGTAGATGCCCGAGGCCTCGACCACCATGGCCGCGTCCATGATGCCGATGCTCGGGATGTTGAGAATCGCGGCCTTGCCCTTGAACTCGGGGTTGAGCAGCTCCTTCCACGACTCGATCGGGCGCTTGATCAGGTCAGGGCGAATGCCCAGCGTGTCGGCGTTGTAGACGGTGGGGATCAGCGTCATGAACTGGGTGGCCGTGGCGCTGAAGGTCTTGCTCTCGGGCTTGTCGAGGTACATCACCTTCTTCGGTGCCGTACCCTGGTCGCCGACCTTTTTGCCGGCCACTTCACCCTTGGTAAAGAGCGAGGTGATCTTGTCGGCGTTCTTGATGCGCCTGGTGTCGATGCCCAAGAGGTTGCCGGTCGGGATGATTTTCTTGAGCGAGAAGTACTCGGTGTCGATCAGGTCGAAGCTGTTGGGCGCGGTGACGGCGCGCTTGGTCACGTCGTCGGTCGTGACCGGGATGTACTGGATGGTGATGCCAGTGTCGGCCTTGAACTTTTCGGCGATGGCCTTGTCTTGGTTGACCGCGGTGCCCAGGTAGCGCAGCGTGATCTTTTCTTGCGCGCGCACGAACGGGAAGCCCATCACACCACCGGCCGCCGCGGCGGCCTTGATGAGGGTGCGGCGGGTGGCGTTGGGTTGGGTGGTCTTGTCGTGGCTGTCGGACATGGGGGTGTTCTCCTTCGTGGGCGGGTGTGAGGGTTGTTGTTCAGGCAGCCAGTGCGTGGGCCGCACCGGGCAGCCACGAGACGTAGACGGTTTCGCCGGGCTGCAGCGGCGAAGCGTCGAAATCGGCGTCGGCGACGGTGGCCGTCCATTGCGCATCGGCCGCTTCGCCGAGTGGCGCGAGGCTGACCTGCACATAGGTGCCCTGGTACTCGACGGCTTTCACGGCCGCCGTGCGGGTGTCGGGCTGGGCCTGGCGCTGCAGCTGCATGCGGTCGGAGCGCACGGCGATCGGGCCGCTGCTCGACGCAATCACGTTGTGAGCGCCCATGAACCTGGCGACAAACTCGGAGCGCGGCGCGTTGAACACCTCGCGCGGCGAGCCGGTCTGCTCGATGCGGCCGTGGTTCATCACCACCACCTGGTCGGCCAGGGCCATGGCTTCTTCTTGCGAGTGGGTCACGTGCACAAAGGTGAAGCCCAGCTCTTGCTGCCAGCGCTTCAATTCAGCGCGCATCTGCACACGCAAAAACGGGTCGAGCGCCGACAGCGGCTCGTCGAGCAGCAGCACCCGCGGCTCGGTCATCAGCGCACGGGCCAGCGCCACACGCTGCTGCTGGCCGCCCGAGAGTTCGCTGGGCAGGCGGGCGAGGTAGGGCGTCATGGCCACCAGGGCCAGCAGCTCCTTGGCGCGCGCATGGCGTTCGGCCACACCCTTGCCACGCATCTTCCAGCTGAAGGCCACGTTGTCGAGCACGCTCAGGTGCGGGAAGAGGGCGTAGCTCTGGAACATCATCGCCGTGCCACGGTCGGCGGCGGCGCTGTGGGTGATGTACTTGCCGCCGAGCAAGATCTGCCCGTCGCTCGCCAGCTCGTGGCCGGCAATCATGCGCAGCGTGGAGGTCTTGCCGCACCCCGAGGGCCCGAGCAAACAGCAGTAGCTGCCCGAGGGGATGGTGAGGTGAATGCCGTCGACCGCCACGGTGTTGCCGTAACGTTTGACGAGTGAAGTCAGCACCAGGGTCGAATCGACTTTCATGCGACGCCTGTATGCAATGCATGTGCCAGCACAGGCGGGCCGATTGGTGCACGCCTTTGGGGCAATGGCCACTGAAAACCTGGGCGTACGACTTGCTCAAGCGATGTGAAGCGCCTCACTTTGTATACAAAACGGTGCAGCGCCCCAAAAGGAGCGGTGATGAAAATTCGAGTGATCAACCCCAACACGAGCGCTGCGATGACGGCCAAGATCGGCCAGGCCGCCGCGGCCGTGGCCAGCCCCGGCACCGTAATCGACGCGGTGCAACCCAGCTTCGGGGCGCCGTCGATCGAGGGGCATCACGACGACGTGTGGGCGGCGGCTGGGGTGGCCGAACAGGTGCGCTTTGGCGAGGCACTGGGCGCCGATGCGCATGTCATTGCCTGCTTCGGCGACCCGGGCCTGCACGCGGCGCGCGAGCTGGCGCGCGGGCCGGTGATCGGCATCGCCGAGGCGGCGTTTCACTATGCGTCGTTGCTGGCCACCGGCTTCTCGGTGGTCACCACCTTGACGCGCACCTGCGTGATCGCCGAGCACCTGGTGCTGCAATACGGCTTTGAGCGACGCTGCCGCGGCATTCACGGCACCGACATCGCGGTGCTGGAGCTGGATGACCCGGCGAGCGATGCGTATGGGCGCATCTTGGCTTGTGCGCGAGAGGCCTTGGCGCGCGATCGTTCAGGCGCGATCGTGCTGGGCTGCGCGGGGATGGCCGATCTTTGTTTGCGCTTGCAAACCGAGTTGGGCGTGCCTGTGGTTGATGGGGTCGCTGCGGCGGTCAAGCTGGCTGAGGGCTTGGTGGCGCTCGGGCTGGGGACGAGCAAGCGTGGAGACTACGCAGCGCCGTTGCCGAAAGCCTATGCGGGCCTGGCAGCGCCCTACTCACCGAACTGAAGCTCGCTCACTCCCAGGGGAGCATCAGCGTCACCATCAACAACCTCTCAAACTCCGGCTCAAACCGATCAATGATCTTCTGCGGATCGGGGCACAGCTGCGCATCGGTGATCAACCCGAACTGCACCCCACCGGCATACGAAAGAATCGACACCCCCACCCCGATCTCCCCTGACTGCGGCACCCAAAACATCACCTGCCGCAGCGTCCCCCCGCACAGCGTCAAAGGCACCGCCGGCCCCGGCACATTGGTCATCACCGCGGTCGCCTTCTTCGCAAAAAGATTCAGCAGCACGTCTTGCATCGGCTTGATCAACAAGCCCGCCACCGCCAGAACGGCAAACGCCAACAGCGGCTGGTAACTCCCCTTCAACTCCGCCATGCGCGCCTTCACCGCGTACACCCGCTGCACCGGGTTGACCACGCCGATCGGCAACACCAGCGGCACCAGGCCGAACTGGTTGCCAAGCTTGTAGGCCTTCTCCATCGGCCGCAGGTTCACCGGCACCATGGCGCGGATCTCTTGGCCGGTGGTGTCGTCACCCAAGTCGCGCAGGTAGCCGCCAATGGCGCCCGCCACACAGGCCAGCAACACGTCGTTGATCGAGCAGCCCAGTGCCTTGCCAATCGCCTTCACCTGATCGAGCGGCAAGGGCTCGCCCCAGGCCACCCGCTTGCTGCCAATCGGTTTGCCTTTCAGGCGGGTGGGTGAATCGTCGGGCATCAAGAGCATGGCCGCCGCGTCTGATACCACCTGGTAGCCCACGCGTGCCATCTCCAGCGTGCCCTGCTGTGGATGAGACAGCACCTTCAACGACTTGGCCACGCCGCCACCCGACATGGCAACGGCCTTCATGGCGAGGTCGGTCAGCGGTTTCATCACTGCATCGGTCAACCAGTCGGACTCTTCGTCGCCGTGCGAACGGCGCTTCCTTTGCGGCGGCTCCGTGCCGCCATCGGTGATGGACAACATCACCGAAATGAGCGCAATGCCGTCGGCAATGCAGTGGTGCACCCGCGCGATCAGGGCGCTGCCACCTTCGTAGTTGTCGACCAGCTGGAATTGCCACAGCGCTCGCGTGCGGTCGAGCGGCATGGTGGAGAGCTCACCCACACGCGCCTGCAGCGCCGCACGCTCGCCCTGGCCGGGCAGGCGCACCAGGGCTTCGTGGCGCACGTGGTGGTGGATGTCGAACTGCTCGTCGTCGACCCAGCTCGCACCCATCGCGTCTTCAACCACCTTCTGGCGAAAGCGGCCGTACTTGAGCAGCTTGTCGCCCACCCGCTGGCACAGGGTTTCGTAGCCGATGCCCGGCTCGATCAACCACACGCCCACGATCGCCATCAGGTTGACGTCGTTGTCCATGCGCAGCCAGGCGGTGTCGACGCGTGACATGCGTTCTGCGGCGTGGGCCATCTTTGAGCTTCCCTGTCTGGTGATGTTGCGCAAGATGCTGGGTAACATGCGCCCCGTCAATGCCGAATTACACCCACAACGGAGACTGAACCATGGCCGACATCCAAGCCGAGTTCGAACAGGCACGCGCAGACTCGAAGAACCTGCCCGAAAAACCCGACAACATGACCCTGCTGCGCCTCTACGCACTCTACAAACAAGGCAGCTCGGGTGACGTGGACACCAAGCGCCCCGGCTTCACCGACATGGTCGAGCGCGCCAAGTGGGACGCCTGGAACATGGCAAAGGGCACGTCGAAAGAAGAGGCGATGCAGGGTTACATCAACCTGATCGAAGAGCTGAAAGAGGGTTGAGGCAGGGGCCCCCCAGTCGCTGCGCTCCTGCCCCCAAGGGGCTGAGCCCGGACACGAACAGTCCTGAGGACTGTTCGTGCCTGGCGAAGAGTCGGGCCTCCTGGCCCGACGCGGCCTGCAAGGCCCGCCTGGCGGCCCGGCAAAGCCCGTTCCGTGAGTTGTTGCTTGATGAGGGGATTGGCGCTGCGCGCCTGCCCCGTGCGACCGTGCCTATTTCTTGCTCGTCTTCTTCGCGATCGGCTTTGACTTCGCCAGCAGCTCATCAAGGTTTTTCTCGATCTCGCCTTCGATGGTCTTGCTGAAGGCGCCGAGCAAGAAGCCCAGCTTGGCGTCGACCTGAAAATGGTCGGGCGCCACCACCAGGCAGCCCGTCACGCCGCT
>JBKJJF010000058.1:0-11451 GCA_046598195.1 Rhizobacter sp.
ACAGGCGCCTTGTCGTTCGAGCTGACGCTGCTGCCGAGCTACTGCACCAACGGCTATTTTTCGTACCGGGCGCGCAAGCTGCTGTGAGTGTGAAGGGTTGCGGCGGGTGGTGTTGAGGGTCAGCTGGCGGAGCGAGTACGGGCAGTGGGAGTACGGCGGTGAAAGTTGCTGAACGACCCGTTGCGGTCGTGACCGGAAGCCGTCCCCCCAAAAACTGCCTGCGACCAGGCGCATGGGCGACGCTGCAGCCAGCTGAGCGCAGGTGACAGCAACGCGGTGGAGCGACTCCTATGATCCCGCTTCCGCACAACCGGCATCACGTAGACACATATGGAATTCGACGACGTCATCCTCGGCCGCCGCAGCATCCGCGGCTACAAGCCAGATCCGGTCCCGCGCGCTCTTATCGAGGAAATCATCCGGCTCGCCATGCGGGCGCCGTCATCAATGAACACGCAGCCCTGGAACTTCTACATCGTCACGGGCGAGCCGCTTGAACTCATTCGGAAGGGCAACACGGACCGGATGGCCGCCGGCGTGCCCCAATCGCGGGAGTTCCGGACAGGTCAGCCCTTTGCGAGCCAGCATCGCGAGCGGCAGGTGGGTGTCGCCAAGCAACTGTTTACGGCCATGGGCATCGCGCGAGACGACCAGGCGATGCGCCAGGATTGGGTGATGCGTGGCTTTCGCCAGTTCGATGCGCCCGTCTGCATCATCGTCACCTACGACCGTGTACTCGATGGCAGCGACGACACCCCCTTCGATTGCGGCGCAGTGAGCACGGCGCTCGTCAACGCCGCGTGGTCGCGGGGCCTTGGCTGCGTCATCAACAGCCAGGGAATCATGCAGTCTCCGGTGGTGCGAGAACACGCGGGAATTGCGGATGACCAGGTGATCATGAAGAGCATCGCGCTCGGGTGGCCCGACGAGACCTTTCCCGCCAACGCGGTGGTGTCTGAACGCAAGAGCGTTGGGAATGCGGCAGTCTTCGTCGGGTTCGACGCGTGAAGCCACTGTGGCGGGCGTTTCTGGAAGAACGCTGCCCTTCCTGTGACTGCACGGCTGCTCTTGGCCGGCTGCGGGTGCCCAGCACGCGTGACCGTTTGGTCGCTTGATGAGCGACACCGGACAGTCAGCCTAAAGAAGCGCAAAACGCTGGCGCCGTACGCGACCAGGGTGCTCCTGGTTGATGACGTCAACCGCAACGCACAATGCGCGGATCAACCTGCTGGTGGCCTGCGAAGCTGCCGTGCCTGAGCCGGACTCGCTGCCAGACTGAACCAGACAATGTTGCCTTGCATTCCTTCGAATGCCATTGCCCCACACACCCACCCAGAGACGACCATGACCAGCCCGATGTACACACACTCCCTTCCCGTCTTCAAGCAAATGCTGACGGCCCTGAAAGCGATGCTGGCGCAGGTTGACGCGCATGTGGCAGCCAAGTTGATGGAGCCTGAGGCGTTTTTGCAGGCGCGCCTCTTTCCCGACATGTTTCCGCTGGTCAAGCAGGTGCAGATTGCCGCCGATTTTGCCCGCGGGATCTCGGCACGGCTCGCCGGTGTTGATGTTCCGGCCTATGAAGGAAACGAGAAGAGCTTTGCCGATCTTGACGCGCTGTTGACCCGGACGATGACCTTTCTGGACAGCTTGAACGCTTCACAATTTGATGGCAGCGAAAGCCGGGAAATTGTCTTGCGCCCCGGTACGCCGAAAGAAAAGAAGCTGAGCGGCCAGGCTTATCTGGCGAACTATGGCTCGCCGCAGTTCTTCTTTCATGTCACCACGGCCTACGCCATCCTTCGCCACAACGGGGTGGCCATCGGTAAGCGCGATTACATGGGTGCGTACTGAAAATTGCTTCCGTTGAGCGGTGCCAAGGTGTCGGTGGCATGGCCGCCGCACCCCAGCGCATCAACTTTTCTGCGCCCGCGCCCGAGGTGGCGCGCGAGTTGATTGGCGCCGAGGTGGTTGTCGATGGTGTGGGCGGGCGCATCGTCTAGACCGAAGCCTACGACGGCGAAGACCCGGCCTCGCACAGCTTCAACGGCCCGACCGAACGCAACGGCGTGATGTTCGGGCCACCGGGGCGCGTGTATGTCTACCGCGCCTACGCGAGCTCGGGTGCCATCGGCGCCAGATGTATCCTCAGCGTCTTTACCCCAAAGGATCGACATGGCACTGGCACAGAAGAAGCGCGTAGGCAAGAGAACCATTTCTGCCAAACAAGTCCGCAAGACAAAAAGCGGCAGGAAACACCGCAAGTCCGACGGCACCCAGCCCCCGAAGGTGGTGTTTCCGGTTTCGACGCCAGCGGCGTCTTGAAACTTCGGGCCGGCTGATCGCGCCAAGCGGCTACGTCTCGTACCGGGCACGCAAGTACCCGTCAGCCCCTTTTTGTTCAGGCCGGTGTGTCGGCCAGCCTGAAGGCGGCCACCGCACGCACCAGCTCCTGCGCCTGCTGGCGCAGGCTCTCGGCGGCGGCACCTTCTTCCACCAGCGCCGAGTTTTGCTGCGTGGTCGGGTCCATGTGAGACACCGCGCGGCCCACCGCGTCGACACCGCTGCTTTGCGCGGTGCTGGCCGAGGTGATCTCGCCCAGGATCTCGCGGAGCATATGGCCCGCTCATGCATTGCCGCGAGTATCGGCATCCGCACCGAGGAACGAATTGACATGAAAGCCCCGAAGACCGAACTCCGGTCGAGCTTGCAGCTGAGCGCGAAGCCACCGACTGCGCAAGACACCGCCACGCTCGCCGTGCTGCCGGCCAAACACCCCGCCGGCCTGCCCGCCAAAGCCCTGTGGGGCGCTTCGGGCCTGGAGAGCGATGCCTTCTACCAGCAACTCAAGACCGAGATGGCCCGCGACTGGATCGTGCAGCCCGAGCCCGCCTCGGTGCGCGAAGTGGCTGCCAGCTGAAGCGCTGCCCGCCGATGGCACGCAAACTCACCCCACCCACCAGCGAGGCCGCGAGCCCCATGCCGCCTGCGCTCGCAGAGGCGCCGGCCGGTTATGCCACCTGGCTGGCCGAGCTGAAGACACGCATCCACACCGCCCAGCAGCGCGCCGCGCTGGCGGTGAACCACGAGTTGGTGCTTCTGTATTGGCAGATCGGCCGCGACATCCTGGCCCGGCAGGCCGAGCAGGGCTGGGGCGCCAAGGTGATCGAGCGGTTGGCGCACGACCTGCGCACCGCCTTTCCGCAGATGCAAGGCTTCTCGCGTGCCAACCTGATGTACATGCGCGCTTTTGCGCAGGCCTGGGGCGAGGCTGAAATTGTCCAACAGCTTGTTGGACGATTGCCCTGGGGCCACAACCTGGTGCTGCTCACCAAGCTGAAAGACGAGGCGAGCCGTCGCCAGTATGCCCAGCGCGCCATCGAGCTCGGGTGGTCACGCAACGTGCTGGCGCTGCAGATCGACACCCGTTCGCTCGCCCGCGAAGGTCGGGCCGTCACCAACTTCGTGGCCAGCCTGCCCGCGCCGCACTCTGACTTGGCGCACAACGCACTGAAAGACCCTTACCTGTTTGACTTCTTGAGCATTGGGCAAGAGGCCGACGAGCGCGCGATCGAAACGGCCCTGGTGCAGCACATCTCGCGCTTCTTGCTGGAGCTGGGTGCGGGCTTTGCCTTCGTCGGCCGGCAGGTGCACCCGGAAGTGGGCGGCGACGATTTCTACATCGACCTGCTGTTCTATCACCTCAAGCTGCGTTGTTATGTGGTGGTGGAGCTGAAGGCGGGCGCCTTCAAACCCGAGCACGCCGGCCAACTGGGCTTCTACCTCACGGCGGTGGATGCGCAGGTGAAGGCCGAGCAAGACGGCCCGACCATCGGGCTGCTGCTGTGCCGCACCAAGAACCGCGTGGTGGCCGAATACGCTCTGCGCGACTCGGCCAAACCCATCGGCGTGGCCGAATACCAGCTGGTCGAGGCCTTGCCTGCCGAGCTGCAAACCAGCCTGCCCAGCGTGGCGCAGATCGAGCGCGAGCTGGAGGCGCTGGGGGATGAGGCCCCCGGTGCCAAGGAAGACAAGGCGCCGTGAAGGCCGCGCGAACGCCGCCTAGAAAGAGGATCTCAGCCCCACACCTCACGCGCCGTCTCCACCACCAGCTTCAGCTTGTTGCGCTGCGCCTCCACCGCGATGTTGTTGCCGTGCACCGTGCTGCTGAAACCGCACTGCGTTGACAGGCACAGCTGCTCCAGCGGTGCGTACTTCGCGGCTTCGTCGATGCGGCGTTTCAGCGCGTCTTTGCTCTCCATCTCACCAAACTTGGTGGTGACCAGGCCCAGCACCACCGTCTTGCCCTTGGGCAAGAAGCGCAGCGGGCGGAAGTCGCCTGAACGGTCGTCGTCGTACTCCAGGAAGTAGGCGTCGAGGCTCACCCTCGACAGCTGCGCCTCGGCCACCGGCTCGTAGTTGCCGGCTGCGGCGTGGGTGCTCTTGAAGTTGCCACGGCACAGGTCCATGGCGAGTGTCATGCCGGCGGGCTTTTGGGCGACCACGAGGTTGATGAACTTGGCGTAGCGGTGGGGCAGCTCGTTGGGGTCGTCGCCACGTTGGCGGGCGGCTTCGCGCATGTGCTCGTCGCACAGGTAGGCCATGTTGGTGTCGTCCATCTGCACGTAGGTGCAGCCGGCGGCGGCCAGTGAGCGCAGCTCGTCGCCATAGGCGTTGGCCACGTCTTGGTAGAACGCCGGCTCCAGCTCGGGGTAGTGCTCGCGGCTGATGCCCGCACGCCCGCCGCGAAAGTGCAGCATCGTCGGCGAGGGGATGGTCACCTTGGCCGTGCTCCCCGGTGCGAGCTGGCTCTTGAGGTATTGAAAGTCGGCGAGCTGGATGTCTTTGACATGGCGCACCTTGTCGATCACCTTCATCACCGGCGGGGCCAGCTCTTCGCTGCCGTCGGGGCGAATGATGGTCACCGGGATGTCGGTCTTCACGCCGCCCAGCTGCTGCAGAAAGTCGATGTGGAAATAGGTGCGGCGGAATTCGCCATCGGTGATGCTCTGGAGCCCCACGTCTTGCTGGAACTTGACGATCTCGGTGATGGCGTCGTCTTCGACGCGGCGCAACTCAGTCGCCGAGATTTCGCCAGTGGCCTTTTTCTCGCGCGCGTCGAGCAGGCGCTTGGGGCGCAAAAAACTGCCCACGTGGTCGGCGCGAAAGGGGGGTGTGGGGCGGGTGCTCATGGCATCTCCAGGGCGGGCTCGAAGCGACCGATGGTACCGATGGAGGTCGCGGTGGAATACAGGATTTACTAGAAGTTGCGGGTAAACCCTTGTTTTTGTGGGCATGGATGAGCGAATAGACTTTCTATGTATACAACGCGTATTCAGAGAGCCGTTCCATGAAGTCATTTCCGCTCAACGCCTGGTATGCCGCCGCCTATGACGTGGAGGTCAAGGCCGCGCTGCTGAGCCGAACGATCTGCGGCCAGAAGATCGTCATGTTCCGCCGCAAAGACGCTACGGTCGCCGCGCTCGAAGACGCCTGCTGGCACCGCCTGCTGCCGCTCAGCAAAGGCACGCTGCACAACGATCAGATCACCTGCGGCTACCACGGCCTGGTGTTCAACGGCGACGGCCGCTGCACCCACATGCCCTCGCAGGAAACCATCAAACCCTCGGCCTGCGTGAGGTCGTATCCGGTGGTGCAAAAGCACCGCTTCATCTGGGTCTGGCCCGGCGACCCGGCGCTGGCCGATGAATCGACCGTGCCTGACCTGCACTGGAACGACGACCCCGCCTGGGCCGGTGACGGCCAGCTGATCCGCGTCAACTGCGACTACCGCCTGGTGCTCGACAACCTGATGGACTTGACGCACGAGACCTTTGTGCACGGCTCCAGCATCGGCCAGCGCGCCGTGGCCGAAGCGCCCTTTGTGGCCACCCACGGCGACAAGACGGCGACCGTCACGCGTTGGATGGAAGGCATCGACGCGCCGCCGTTTTGGGCCGGCCAGTTGAAACACGCCACGGGGTATGAGGGCTTGGTCGACCGCTGGCAGATCATCCGCTTCGAGGCCCCTTGCACCATTGCCATCGACGTGGGTGTGGCCCCCACCGGCACGGGCGCACCGCAAGGCGACCGATCGAAGGGTGTGAACGGTTTTGTGCTCAACACCATCACGCCCGAAACCGACGGCAGCTGCCACTACTTCTGGGCCTTCGCGCGCAACTACTGCCTGGGCGAGCAGCGCTTGACGCACGAGCTTCGCGAGGGGGTGGCCAACATCTTCCGTGAAGACGAGTTGATCCTTGAAGCGCAGCAACAGGCCATCAACGAACACCCCGGCTACACCTTCTACAACCTCAACATCGACGCTGGCTCGATGTGGGCGAGGAAGTTGATCGACAAGATGATCCAGGCCGAAGCCCCGGCGAGGGTGATCCCTTTACGCAGCGCTGCTTAAACGAGTTGTCGCAAAGAACGCAAAGCAACCCCAATCTTTCTTGGCGACCTTTGCGTCTTCCTTCGCGGCCTTTGCGTCCAAAAATACCCCACGATGAACACCAAACTTGAAGTAGCAGAAGACCCCGGCACCTCACAAACCGTGCGCACGCAGTTGAAGCTGCGCGAGCTCATCGTCAACGGCGAGCTGAAAGCCGGTGCACGCATTGCCGAGCTGGCGCTGGTGGAGCTGCTGGGTGCCTCGCGCACCCCCATCCGCATGGCACTGGTGCGGCTGCAAGAAGAGGGCTTGCTCGAAGCCCTGCCCAACGGTGGCTTTGCGGTGAAAGACTTTTCAGAAGCCGACATCCACGACGCGATCGAAGTGCGCGGCACGCTCGAAGGCCTGGCGGCGCGTCTGGCCGCCGAGCGCGGCGTTAGCTCGGTGCTGCTGGCCGATGCGCGCGATTGCATTGCGCGCATCGACGCGCTGCTGGCAAAACCCGAGCTGACCGAAGAATCGTTCAGCGGCTACGTCGAGCAGAACGGGCGTTTTCACAATCTGCTGTCGGAAATGGCCGGCAGCGATTTGGTGGCCCGCCAGCTCGACCGGGCCAAGACGCTCCCCTTCGCGTCACCCAACGGCTTTGTGATGGCACGCTCCACCGGCCCCGATGCGCGTGACATTTTGGTGGTGGCGCAAGAGCAGCACCGCAGCGTGATCGAGGCCATCGTGCAGCGCGAAGGCGCACGCGCCGAAGCGCTGATGCGCGAACACGCACGCATTGCCCACCAGAACCTGAAGCAGGCGCTGCAAAGCCACCAGAGCCTGCAAATGTTGCCCGGCGCAAGCCTGATTCGCCGCCGGGCCACCCCCGCCCACCGTTGAACCTGCCACTCCGTTCGCTCAGAGCCCCCACCCCGTTCGCCCTGAGCTCCCACTCCGTTCGGGCTGAGCCCCCACTCCGTTCGCCCTGAGCCTGTCGAAGGGTGCGTAGTGCTCGGCGCTGGCTTCGACAAGCCTGTCCTGAGCCCTGTCGAAGGCTCAGCCCGAACGGAGTCAAACAAACGGCGTGTTTTGAAAGGACTGCCCATGAAAAACAGCCAGACCTGGCACCCCGCCCACATCCGCGCGCACCGCGACCTGAGCCCCACCGTGCGCGAGTTCGAGATCCGCCCCGAGGGCGGCGTGAAACCGTGGACGGTGGGCAGCCACCTGAAGCTGCGTGTGCTGGTCGACGGCCGCGAAGAAACACGCTCGTACTCGCTGGTCGGGCTTCACGACAAAGAGGTCTACCGCATTGCCGTCAAACGCGCCGACCCGAGCCGCGGCGGCTCGCGTTACCTGTGGAGCCTGGAGGCCGGCGCCGAGCTGCTGATCGGCGAGCCCAACAACCACTTCGAGCTGGCCTTCAACGCCCCTCAGTTCCTGTTGATCGCCGGTGGCATCGGCATCACGCCGCTGGTGGGCATGGCGCAGCTGCTGCAGGCCAAGGGCGCCGATGTGCGCATGCGCTACGCCGCCCGCTCAGGCAGCGAACTGGTGCTGGGCGACGTGTTGCGGCAAGCCTTGGGCGATCGGCTGCAAACCTTTTGCAGCGACGAAGGGCAGCGCCTGAACCTCGATGCCGAGATCGCCGCGCTCGCACCCCGCGCGCAGATGCTGGTGTGCGGGCCCATCGGCTTACTTGGCGCGGCCCGCGGCGCCTGGACCCGCGCCCAACGACCGAGTAGCGACCTGCGTTTCGAGACCTTCGGCAACAGCGGCCACCACACGGCCGAGCCGTTCTGGGTGGAGCTGCCGAGGCACCACCTGCGCATCGAGGTGCCGGCCGACCGCAGCCTGCTCGACGTGCTCAATGAGGCGGGCGTCGAAACCCTCTCCGACTGCTGCCGCGGCGAGTGTGGCCTGTGCGCGATGGACGTGCTTTCGGTGCAAGGCGAGATCGACCACCGCGACGTTTTTTTCAGCCCGCACGAACAGCAGGCCAACCAGCGCCTGTGTGCCTGCGTTTCAAGGGTCAGCGGCGGCGGTGTGGTGCTCGACACCGCCTATCGCGCCGACTGAAACCGGGGTGGTTGGCCATGCCGCACCGGCATAACTGCTAGTCGATCACCCCGATTGCCGGATAGCGCGCGCATGCCGCACATTCACATCATTCATCGCCCTCACGTTGGAGACACCCATCATGCAAAAACGCCAAGTCCTCAAAGGGCTCATTCCGGTTGCGCTCGCCCTGTGCGTGCCCTCAGGCTTTGCGCAGACCGCGCCGTTCAAGATCGGTTTCATCTTGCCCATGACGGGCCAGCAGGCCTCGACCGGCCGCCAGATCGAAGCCGCCGTCAAGCTCTACATGGCGCAAAACGGCAGCACCGTGGCCGGCCGCAAGATCGAGCTGATCATCAAGGACGATGCGGCCGTGGCCGACACCACGCGCCGCATTGCGCAAGAGCTGGTGGTCAACGACAAGGTTGACGTGATCGCCGGCTTCGGCATCACGCCCACCGCCATGGCCACCGCGCCCATCGCCACACAGAGCAAGACGCCGATGGTCGTGACGGCCGCGGCCACCTCGGTCATCACCACCGCCTCGCCTTACATCGTGCGCACCAGCTTCACCCTGCCGCAGGCGGCGGTGAGCATGGCCGACTGGGCCGCCAAGAACAAGATCAAGCGTGTGGTCACCCTGGTGAGCGATTACGCCCCCGGCATCGACGCCGAGAAGTTTTTCAAGAGCCAGTTCACTGCCAAGGGCGGCCAGGTGATTGAGGAGATTCGCTCGCCGCTGAAGGCGCCCGATTTCGCGCCCTTCTTGCAGAAGGTGCGTGATGCCAAGCCCGACGCGGTTTATGTGTTCTTGCCCTCGGGCCAGGGTGCGGCCTTCATGAAGCAGTTTGCCGAGCGTGGGCTCGACAAATCAGGCATCAAGCTCATCGGCACCGGTGACATCACCGACGACGACCAGCTGAATGACATGGGCGACGTGGCCTTGGGCGTGGTGACCTCGCACCACTACTCGGCCTCGCACAACTCGGCGCTGAACAAGAAGTTTGTGGCCGAGTTCGAGGCCGCCAACAAGTTTCGCCCCAACTTCATGGGCGTGGCCGGCTACGACGGCATGGCGCTGATCTACAAGGCGCTGGCCGCCACCAAGGGCCAGGGCGGCGGCGACGCGCTGATCGCCGCGATGAAGGGCGCCACGTTCGAGAGCCCACGCGGCATGATCACCATCGACCCCGAAACGCGCGATGTCATTCACGACATGCACATCCGCAAGGTTGAGCGTGTGGGCGGCCAGCTTTACAACGTCGAGTTCGATGTGGAGAAGCAGGTGAAGGACCCGGGCAAGGTGAAATGACAACCCCCTGACGCCTTCGGCGCCATCCCCCCGCGGGGGAGTGCGCCGGGCTTGGGAGCGGCCCGGCGCTCCGGCGCACCCGCTTCGTTCTCCGTTCAAAATCCCCGCATGCTGACCCTCCTCTTCGACGGCATCGCCTACGGCATGCTGCTGTTCGTGCTGTCTGTCGGCTTGGCCGTCACCATGGGCTTGATGAACTTCATCAACCTGGCCCATGGCGCGTTTGCCATGGCGGGTGGCTACACCACCGTGCTGTTGATGAACAAGCTGGGCGTGCCCTTTCTCGCCACACTGCCGATCGCCTTTGCGCTCACCGCGCTGGTGGGCGCGCTGCTTGAGCGCACGCTGTACCGGCCCATGTACAAACGCCCGCACCTCGACCAGGTGCTGTTTTCCATCGGCCTCGTTTTCATGGCGGTGACGGCGGTCGACTACTTCATCGGCTCGCAGCAGCAGATGATCTCGGTGCCCGAATGGTTGCGTGGCCGCTTCGACTTCGCGGCGGTGGGCATCGGCAAGTACCGCTTGTTCATCATCGTGGTGTGCGGCCTGCTCACGGTGGCGCTGCAGCTGGTGCTGGCGCGCACCCGCTTCGGCAGCCGCCTGCGCGCCGCGGTTGACGACCCGCGTGTCGCGCAAGGCCTGGGCATCAACGTCAACCAGGTGTTCCTATTCACCTTCGCGGTGGGCTCGGGCCTCGCCGGCCTGGGCGGCGCGCTCGGTGCAGAGGTGCTCGGGCTCGACCCGAGCTTCCCGCTCAAGTTCATGGTGTACTTTTTGATCGTGGTGTCGGTGGGCGGCACCACCACCATCACCGGCCCGCTGCTCGCCGCGCTGTTGCTGGGCATTGCCGATGTGTTCGGAAAATACTACGCACCGAAGCTGGGTTCGTTCATCGTCTACACGCTGATGATCGTCATCCTCACACTGCGGCCGCAGGGCCTGTTTGGCCAGAAGGGCTCGAAATGAGCGCCGAACTCAATACCGTTCAGGCGTCTCTGCTGGGCGACGCCCGCTGGCGCTGGTGGGAGATGGCGCTGGGCGCCGCGGCCATCGTGTCGTTGTTCATCCCTGGCGGCCATGTGCTGCTCTTGAACGAAATTGCGATCCTCGCGCTGTTTGCGGTGTCGCTCGACCTCATCCTCGGTTTTGCCGGCATCGTGTCGCTGGGCCACGCGGCCTTCTTCGGCTTTGGTGCCTACGCGGCCGGGCTGTTTGCCAAACACGTGATGCCCGACCCGCTGGTCGGTCTGGCGGTGGCCACGGGGGCGTCGGCGCTGCTGGGGGCCGTGTGCAGCGTGCTGGTGCTGCGCGGCAGCGACCTCACCCGATTGATGGTCACCCTCGGTGTGGCGGCGGTGTTGTACGAGCTGGCCAACAAGCTCGAATTCACCGGCGGCGCTGACGGCCTGCAAGGCATCGTGATGGGCCCGCTTTTGGGTCGCTTCGAGTTCGATCTGTACGGCCGCACGGCGTATGCCTACAGCCTGGTCACGCTCATCGCCGTGATGCTGATGGCGCGGCGCATCGTGCACTCGCCCTTCGGCTACTCGCTCAAGGCGCTGCGCGACAACCGGCTGCGCGCCACCAGCATCGGCCTGTCGGTCAACCTGCGCCTGGCGGCCGTCTACACACTGGCTGCTGCCATCGCCGGCATGGCGGGCGCGCTGATGGCGCAGACCTCCGGCTTTGCCTCGCT
>JBKJJF010000003.1:0-11861 GCA_046598195.1 Rhizobacter sp.
ATGCGGAACTGGTAGAGCGGCGGCACCACGCGGCTGAGCGGGATCAAGATGGCCACGATCGACACCAGCACCACCCACATGCGGTCGATCAGGTTGGCCAGCCAGAAGGGCAAGAAGCGCTGCAACACCGGCACGCCGGCCGCATAAAAGCGCTGTGCTTCGGCGGCCAGCGGGCGCTCGGTGTTCTTGGCGTTGGGGAAGTCGCCCTTGCGCTGGAACCAGCCCGCTTCACCATGAACCGTGTGCGCCGCCTGCACAAAAAGCTGGATCAGCGCTGGGTGCGTGCGCTCGCGCGCCACCAGCGAGGCGGTGGGTGCGACCAGGCGCACGTCTTCGGGCGGCAGGTCGCCCGCCAGGTCAACCACGCCGCGCGGCAGCGTCACCGGGCTCATGAACGGAAAACGCCGCGAGTAGGCATCAGCTTGCGCAAAGTTGAAGAGTTTCACGCCCGGGGTTTGCAGCAGCATTTGCACCATCAGCGACTCGGGCGCCGAGGCGAAGGCGATGGCGTCGATGTCGCCGTTCAGAAAGCCCATCACCGCCGGTGTTTGAGGCTCGTGCAGCAGCGTGATGGCGCCCTGGTCAACACGGTTGGCGTCGATCAGCTTGCGCATGAGGTTGGGCACGCCGCTGCCGTTGGCGCCGATGTTGACCTTCCAGCCGGGCAGTTGAGCCAGGCTGTTCAGCGTGGGGATCTCTGCCCCAAGGGCACCGTTGCCGGTGCCCGCCCCCCGAGGGGAGCGCTCATTCTTGGGGCGGCCCGGCGAATGAGCATTCAACAGCCGCTTGGCCGAGTCTTCACGGTAGAAAAGCCACACCGGTTCGTAGAACAGGCTGCCCAGCGAGACCAGGGCTTCGCTGTCTTCTTCATCGATGCGGCGGTCTTTTTCACCGGCGCCGCCTTGCACAAAAGCGATGTCGACGCCCGAGCTGGCGTCGTTCAGCAGCTTCAGGTTTTCGGCGGCCCCGGCGGTGGTGCGCAGCTCCACGGTGATGCCGTGGCGCTTGAGCAGCTCGGCGTAGCGTTTGCCAAACTCGGCATAAGCACCTTGGTCGACTCCCGTGGCCAGCACCACCTTCTTGGGTGGCGTGGGGTCAAGCACCCAGTAAGCCACGCCCAGAAGCAGGAGCGTGAGCACGATGAAGGGGCCGGCGGTGACCAGCAGGTCGCGGACAGACAACAAGGTGTTGCGCAGGGCTTGTGGCATGGTGCGTCTCGGTGCTGGAAGCAGGGTGCGGGGTGGTCTGCACGATACCGTATGCTTTTTCTCTCCTCTGACTTGAAACGCCATGCGCCTGCTGTTGGTAGAAGACGATCGCATGATCGGTGAAAGCCTGCGCGCCACGCTGCGCCAGGAAGGCCACGCCGTGGACTGGGTGCGTGACACCAGCGCCGCGCAGGCCACGCTCGGCAGCGAGCATTTCGATCTGGTGTTGCTCGATCTGGGCCTGCCCCCGGTGGCCGATGCCGCGCCCAGTGGCGAGGGCGGCCTGGGTGTGTTGCGTTGGCTGCGCGGGCGGCAAGACAGCACGCCGGTGATCGTGCTCACCGCGCGCGACGGTTTGGGCGACCGGGTTCATGGGCTCGATGCCGGTGCCGATGACTACCTCGTCAAACCCTTCGAGCTCGACGAGCTCACCGCCCGCATGCGCGCGGTGATGCGCCGCCACAGTGGCCGCGCGCAACCGCTGTTGTCGCACCGCGGTGTGACGCTTGACCCGGCCACACGGCAGGTCATGCAAGACGGCCAGCCGGTGCTGCTGTCGGCGCGCGAATTTGCGGTGCTCGAAGCGCTGATGGTTCGCCCCGGCGCGCTGTTGTCTCGCGCGCAGCTCGAAGACAAGCTCTACGGCTGGGGCGAAGAGATCGAGAGCAATGCGGTGTCGGTCTACATCCACCAGCTGCGCCGCAAGCTGGGCGCGGAGTTCATTCAAAACATGCGCGGCGTGGGTTACTTCGTGCCCGCATGAATTCAATACGGACACGACTGCTGCTGGCCTTGCTGGGCATGCTGGTGCTCGTCGCCCTCGTGATGGGCGGGGTGACCTATCGCAATGTGCTGACCGAGACTGAAGCCCTGTTCGACTATCAGCTGAAGCAGATGGCGCTCTCGCTGCGCGACCAGGGTGAGATCGACGCCAACCAGGCCGATGCGTTGGCCGACGAACAGTTCGACTTCGTGGTGCAGATCTGGACCATGGACGGCCGCAGCATCTACGCCACTCGCAACCACCGCGCCTTGCCCAGCCGCGCGCTGCTCGGTTTTGCCGACGTGCCGGTCGACGGCCAGACCTGGCGCACCTTCAGCGTGGCCACACCGGGGCGGGTGATCCAGGTGGCGCAGCCGGTGCGCATACGCCAGCGGCTGGCGGCCAACGCGGCGCTGCGCAGCGTGATGCCGCTCTTGCTGCTGGCGCCGGTGATGGCGCTGATGGCCTGGTGGCTGGCCTCGTTGACGCTCGCGCCGCTGCGCCGTGTGGTGGCTGAGGTGCGCTCGCGAGACGATCAACTGCTGCAGCCGCTCACCGAGCAAGGCCTGCCCGACGATGTATCGCCCTTGGTCAGCGCCCTCAACGGCCTGCTGCAGCGCCTGGGGCAAACCTTGGAGACACAGCGCGCCTTTCTTTCCGACGCGGCCCACGAGCTGCGCTCGCCGCTGACCGCGCTCAAGCTGCAGATTGGCTCGCTGAAACGTGCGCCTGATGACGTGGCGCGAGGCGATGCCATCGTGGCCTTGTCCGACGGCATTGACCGCGCGGCGCGCATCGTCGAACAGCTGCTGACCCTGGCCCGCAGCGAGCCGGGCGCTCAGCCCGCCACGCTGGAGACACTCGATTTGAGTGAAGTGGTGCGCCAGTCGGTGGCCGACACCGTGCCCTACGCGCTCTCACGCGGAGCCGAGTTTGTGCTGCACGCCGATGCGCCGCTGAGTGTGCGTGGCGACAAGCTGGGCCTGGCCGTGCTGGTGCGCAACCTGGCCGACAACGCGGTGCGCTACTCGCCGAAAGGCTCCCGCGTGGAGTTGTGTGTGTTCAGTGACGCGGGTGTGCCCACGCTGCAGGTCGACGACACTGGCCCCGGCATCCCACCCAATGAACGTGAGCGGGTGTTCGACCGCTTCTACCGCCGCGCGGCCGGTGGTGAAGAGGGCAGTGGCCTGGGCCTGGCCATCGTGAAGAGTGTGGCCGAGCGCCACGGGGCGGCGGTGGAGCTGGGCGATTCGCCGCTGGGCGGCTTGCGGGTGACGGTGCGTTTTTCCTGATTCAACCGCCCTGAGGTCGGTTCAGCGCGTGGCTTCTTTCACCATGTTGCGCGCGATCACCACCTGCTGGATCTGGCTGGTGCCTTCGTACAGGCGGAACAGACGCACGTCGCGGTAGAAGCGCTCCATCGAATGTTCGGCGATGTAACCCGAGCCACCGAGGATCTGCACCCCACGGTCGGCCACACGGCCCACCATTTCTGATGCGAAGAGCTTGCAGCACGAGGCTTCGGTCGAGTGCGGCAGGCCCTGGTCGCGCTTGCGCGCCGCGTCGAGCACCATGCACTCGGCGGCGTAAAGCTCGGTCTTGCTGTCGGCCAGCATGGCCTGCACCAGCTGAAACTCGACAATCGGCTGGCCGAACTGCTTGCGTTCCATCGCGTATTGCAGTGCGTCAGCCAGCACGCGCTTGGCCACACCCACGCAGATGGCGGCGATGTGGATGCGGCCCTTGTCGAGCACCTTCATCGCGGTGTAGAAGCCCTTGCCCTCCACGCCGCCAATCAGGTTGGCAGCCGGCACGCGGCAGTTGTCAAAGATCACGTCGCAGGTGTGGGCGCCTTTCTGGCCCATCTTCTTGTCACGCTTGCCGAGCGTGATGCCGGGCGACTTGGCGTCCACGATGAAGGCCGAGATGCCCGAAGCGCCTTTTTTGGCCGGGTCGGTGCGCGCCATCAGCGTGAAGATGCCGGCTTGCGGCGCGTTGGTGATGAAACGTTTGGTGCCGTTGACGACGTAGTGGTCGCCATCGCTGTCAGTGCCTCGGAGGGCGGTGGTGCGCAGCGAGGCCGAGTCAGAGCCCGAGTCGGGCTCGGTCAGCGCAAACGAGGCCATCAGCTCGCCGGTGGCCATCAATGGCAGGTATTGGGCCTTTTGCTCGGGCGTGCCGTCCATCAAGATGCCTTGCGAGCCAATGCCCACGGTGGTGCCAAACACCGAGCGGAAGGCGGGCGAGGTCTGGCCCATCTCGAACATCGCCAGCACCTCTTCTTCCATCGTCAGCTCAAGGCCGCCGAAAGACTCGGGGATCGTCAGGCCGAACAGGCCGAGCTGGCGCATCTCTTCAACGATGGCGGGCGGAATTTCGTCGGTCTCGGCCACTTCGTGTTCGGCGGGCACCAGGCGCTCGCGCACAAAGCGGCTCACGCTGTCGAGAAGGGCGGTCAGGGTTTCTTGGTCGCGGATCATGGTGGGGTTGGGAAAGTTCTTGAGAGGTAGCGCCGGAAGGCGAACGCCTGCAATTTTTGCATGGCTGTCTTATTCGACAGCTTCATTCGACGGATTGCGCCGCCTGCCGCAGCTGCGCGCCCAGCGCGCCGAAGCGCTTGCGGTACTGCGCTGGCGTGAGTGTGACCTTGCGGCGAAACAGGCGGCGCGGCATGCCGGTGGCTTGGGTGAAGCGGCGTTTGAAGCTGCTCTCGGGCAGGCCCGAGAGCGCCACCATCTGTGCCACCGGCCACCAGGTGTCGGGTGCCAACCCCCAAAGCCTTGCCGCCTACGATCAGGGCGCGCGCGAGCTGCTGTGCATGGTCGACGACCCGGTCGCCAGCGTGGCGCGCGCCATCGAAGCCAGCCCCGAGATGACGATGGCGCATGTGCTGCAAGCCTGGCTGCACCTCCTGGGCACCGAGCCCGACGGCATTGCCGTGGCGCGTGCCGCATGCCATGTCGCTGCCACCTTGCCCGCCAACGACCGCGAACAACGCCACCTCGCCGCCGCGCTGGCGCTGGCACAAGGCCACTGGCGCGAAGCCGCGCAGCGCCTGGAAGATCTGAGCCTGCGCTACCCGCTTGACACGCTGGCGCTGCAAGCCGGCCACCAGATCGACTTCTTTCGGGGTGACAGCCGCATGCTGCGCGACCGCATCGCGCGTGTGCTGCCAGTGTGGGACGCCGCCATCCCCGGCTGGCACGCCGTGCTGGGCATGCACGCCTTCGGGCTGGAAGAAACCGGCGACTACGCGCAGGCCGAATCACAGGGGCGGCGCAGCGTCGAGTTGGAGCCACGTGACAGCTGGGGCTGGCACGCGGTGGCCCACGTGCACGAGATGCGCAACCAGCCGCGCGACGGCATCGCCTGGCTGCAGCCCAGCAGCGCGACCTGGTCGCAAGGCAGCTTCCTGGCCACCCACAACTGGTGGCACCTCGCGCTGTGCCACCTGGAGCTTGACGACCACGCGCAGGTGCTCAAGCTGTACGACGAGGCCATCGGCGGCACCGGCTCGCCGGTGGTGCTCGACATGATCGACGCCAGTGCCATGTTGTGGCGCCTGCACCTGCGCGGTGTCGACGTGGGCGAGCGTTGGCAACCCCTGGCCGACCGCTGGCAGCCGCTGGCGCGTGCGGGCAACTATGCGTTCAACGACTTCCACGCCATGCTCGCCTTCGTGGGTGCCGACTGCGGCCCAGCGCAGCAGGCGGTGCTCAAGTCGCAGCAGCAGGTGATGCAGAGCGAGATCGACAACGCGCTTTTCACCCGCGAGGTGGGCCACCCCGCGGCGCGTGCGGTGCAGGCCTTCGGGCCGAGTGACTACAGCGCCGCCGTCACCTTGTTGCGGGCCATACGCCACCAGGCGCATCGATTCGGTGGCAGCCACGCACAGCGCGACCTGATCGACCTCACGCTGATCGAAGCCGCGATGCGCAGCGGTGACACCGCACTCGCACGCGGCCTGGCCGCCGAGCGCGCCAGCTTGCGCCCGCGCAGCCCGCTGGCGCGACGGCTGCTCAGCGGTGCCCAGGCTTTGTCGCTTGGTTCAAGCCCTCAGGTTGTTAAATAAGCTGTTGTTATTAAAGGATTTTCGGTATAAGTTCGTAAAAACGAACTTCGTACCGAAATGGAAAGCCTGCCGCACAACGCCCAGCGCCAGTACCTGGATGCCGTCTCCGCCTTCACCGCGCTCGAAGAGGCCCAACAAGAGGTCGAGCAGGTGCGCGGCGGCATGTACTGGCACAAGGGCCCGGCCTCCAACCCCGAGGCGCAGTACCTGGTGCGCACCACGGCGGCGGGGGGAGAGACGAGCCTCGGCGCGCGCAACGCTGACACCGAGGCCATCTACCAAAGTTTTCAGCGGCGCAAGCGAGAGGCTGAAGAGCGGCTCGCCGCCTTGCAGACGCGCAACGACGAACACCGGCGCCTGAACCGGGCACTGCGGGTGGGCCGCGTCGACCCGCTGGTGGTCAACATCTTGAACAGGTTGGCCGCCACGCGGCTGGCCGAGCACTTTCGCGTGGTCGGCACGCACGCGGTGTATGCCTACGAGGCCGAGGCCGGCCTGCGTGTCATTCCCGGCGCGGTGGCCACACAAGACATCGACCTGCTCTGGGACGTGCGCAAGCGGGTGCACTTTGCCTCGCAGCTCAAACGCGTCGACAGCTCGCTGCTGGGCGTGCTGAAGAAGGTCGACGCGAGCTTTCGGATCAGGCGCACGCAGAAGTACACCGCAGTCAACCAAGATGGCTTCGAGGTCGACATCATTCGTCGCCAGGCCATCGACGGCGACCCACACCCCATGCGCCTGAGCGACGACGAGGGCGACTTCTGGGCGGTGCAGGCCGTCAATGCCAACATGCTGCTCGACGCACCGGCCTTTTCATCGGTGATCGTGGCCACCAACGGTGAGATGGCGCGCATGAACACCTTGCACCCACTGGCCTTTGCGCGTTTCAAACGCTGGATGGCTGGGCTGCCCGACCGCGATGCCCGCAAGAGGCAGCGTGATCTGCTGCAGGCTCAAACCGTAGAGGCCATCGTGGCCGAGCATCTGCCGCACCTGGTGCAAGGCGTGTAGGCCAAGCCTGGTTTACGCTCGTGGCCTGCTGATCGCAAATGTTTTGATTGGAGATTTCTGATGACCCTGCACCGTTTCTCCCCCTTTCTCCTGGCGGCGTCGCTGCTGGCCGCTTGCGGCAGCCCGGTCGTGAACCCCGTCACCGGCCAGGCCGAACGCTCTGTGATGAGCGAACAAGACGAAGTGGCGCTGGGCAAAAAGTCGCACCAGCAGATCCTGCAGGAATACGGCGTTTACGCCGACCCGAAGCTGCAGGCCTATGTGAACGGCATTGGCCAGCGGCTGGCCAAACAGTCGCACCGCGCCAACCTCACCTGGACCTTCACCGTGCTTGACAGCCCCGATATCAACGCGTTTGCGTTGCCCGGCGGCTACGTTTACATCACGCGCGGCATCATGGCCTACCTCGACAGCGAGGCCGAGCTGGCCGGGGTGGTGGGCCACGAGATCGGCCACGTGACCGCCCGCCACGGCGCGCAGCGCGCCACGCGCCAGCAGACCGCCGGTCTCGGCGTGCTGGCGGCCACCGTGCTCGGTGCCGTGCTCGAAGCCGGCGGCGTGGGCGGCGCCACCGACTTGGCCAGCCAGGCGTCGCAAACGGCCGCCGCAGGCTATGTGGCCTCGTACAGCCGCGAGCAGGAGCTGCAGGCCGATCAGCTCGGTGCCGAGTACCTGGTGCGCAACCAGTACAACCCGCAGAACATGATCGACGTGATCGTGGTGCTCAAAAACCAGGAGCAGTTTGCCGCCGACGCCGCCAAGGCAGAGGGCAAGGCCGCCCCCTCGGGCGGGAGCTGGCTGGCTTCACACCCGAGCAACGACAAGCGGCTGGCCGACATCCGGCAGACCGCCGGCAAGTACAGCGGCAACTACGCTGACGATGGCCGCGGCCGTTACCTGCAAGCGGTGGAGGGCATGACCTTTGGCGACAGCCGCGAGCAGGGCGTGGTGCGCGGGCGCAACTTCTATCACGAGCCGCTGGGCATTGCGCTCACCGCGCCCGAGGGCTGGCAGGTGCAAAACTCGCAAGAGGCCATCGTGCTGGTGAGCGGCGCGCGCGACGCCGGCCTCATCGTGCGGCTGGTGCCGCCCAAGGCCGGCAACACGCATGAAGAGGTGATCCGCAACGTGATCAAACCCATCGATGGCCGCAGCGAGGCCCGCACGCTGCACGGCTTGTCGGCGACGCACTTCAAAGGCACCACGCGCAACGAACAAGGCCAGAGCCAACCCGTGACGCTCACCCTCGTCACCGGCCCGGGCGGGCGCAACTTCCTGATGCAGTACGCCGCCAAAGACGCCGCCGCCATGCAGCGCGCCAGCGCGCAGATCGGGGAGGCCGAGGCCTCGTTCCGCGCCATCACCGCCGCCGACCGGGCCGCGGCCAAACCCTGGAACGTGAAAGCCGTGGCCTACCCGCGAGGTGGTTTTGCCGAGCTGGCACGCTCGTCGCCGCTGCCGGCGGCGCGGGCCGAGGCCCAACTCAAGTTGATGAACGGTGCCTATGGCGCGGCCGCCGAGCCCAAGCCGGGCCAAGCAGTGAAAGTGGTGAACTGACATGAAACCCCCAAGCTCTCTTCGTTCGCTGCCCCCCAAGGGGGCGTTCAGTACCTTCGCAACGGCCGGGCGGTACTGACATGGGCGCACAGTGGAAAGCCAAACACAAAGACCTGGCCGCCAACGCCAAAGGCCGCCTCTTCGGCAAGCTCGCCAAAGACATCATGGTTGCCGCCCGCCATGGCGCCGACCCGGCGGCCAATTCGCGTTTGCGGCTCGTCATCGAGCAGGCCCGCAAGGTCTCGATGCCCAAGGAAACGCTCGACCGGGCGATCAAGAAGGGTGCAGGGCTGACGGGTGAGGCGGTGCATTTTGAGCACGCCATGTACGAAGGTTTTGCGCCGCACCGTGTGCCGGTGATGGTGGAGTGCCTGACCGACAACCTGAACCGCGCCGCCTCAGAGATGCGCGTGCTGTTTCGCAAAGGCCAGCTCGGCAGCTCGGGCGCGGTCTCGTGGGACTTCGCCCACGTGGGCCTGATCGAAGCCGAGCCCGCTGCGGCCGGCGCCGACCCCGAGTTGGCCGCGATCGAAGCCGGCGCCCAAGACTTTGAAGCCACCGACGACGCGGGCGTCACCCTCTTCATCACCGACCCGACCGACCTCGACCTGGTGAGCCGCGCGCTGCCTGCGCAAGGCTTCAACGTGGTCTCGGCCAAGCTCGGCTACAAGCCCAAGAACCCGGTCAGCGCCAGCAGCCTGAACGCCGAGCAGTTGGAAGAGGTGGAAACCTTCCTGGCCGCGCTCGACGCCAACGAGGACGTGCAGAACGTGTTTGCGGGCTTGCACGGGTGACACTCCGGCGCCCGGTCCACCGTGCTGAGCGCCGGTGCTAAGCTGGATCGAACTGACCAACGAGACCTGCCATGCCCGGACTGCTGCCCCACGTCGACCCCGAAGGCCTGCTTGAGTTTTCGGTCGTTTACACCGACCGCGCGCTCAACCACATGTCGCAAAAATTTCAAGGCGTGATGCGCGACATCTCGGCCACGTTGAAAGAGGCCTACCACGCCAAGTCGGCCATCGTGGTGCCGGGCAGTGGCAGCTTCGGCATGGAAGCGGTGGCCCGCCAGTTCGCCACTGGGCAGAAGGTGCTGGTCATCCGCAATGGTTGGTTCAGCTACCGCTGGACGCAGATCTTTGACATGGGCTCGATCCCGGCGTCGGCCACGGTGCTGAAGGCCCGGCCGGTCGCGTCAGGCTCCGAAGCGGCGTTTGCGCCGGCCCCGATCGCCGAGGTGCTGGCCACCATCCAGCGCGAAAAGCCAGCGCTGGTGTTGGCTGCGCACGTCGAGACGGCCAGCGGCATGCTGCTGCCCAACGACTACCTGCGCGCCGTCGGCGAGGCCGTGCATGCGGTCGGTGGCCTGTTCGTGCTCGACTGCATTGCCTCGGGTGCGATCTGGGTCGACATGGTGGCCAACCAGGTTGACGTGCTCATCAGTGCCCCACAAAAGGGCTGGAGCGGCTCACCGGGTTGCGCTTTTGTGATGCTCAGCGAGCGTGCACGCACGCACATCGACAGCACCACCAGCACCAGCTTTGCCTGCGACCTGCGCAAATGGCTGCAGATGATGGAAACCTACGAAGGTGGTGCCTTCGCGTACCACACCACCCTGCCCACCGACGCGCTCGCCCGCGTGCGCGACGTGATGCTGGAGACCAAGGCGTTCGGCTTCGAAAAGGCGCGTGCGGCGCAGCAGCAGCTGGGCCAGCGTGTGCGGGCCTTGCTCGCCAGCCAAGGTTTCAAGAGCGTGGCGGCGCCGGGCTTTGAAGCACCGGGTGTGGTGGTGAGCTACACCACCGATGCCGACATTCACTCCTCGAAGAAGTTTCGCGAGCTGGGCTTGCAGACGGCGGCGGGTGTGCCGCTGCAATGTGACGAGCCGGCTGACTTTCGCAGCTGGCGCATCGGCCTCTTCGGGCTCGACAAGCTGGGCAACGTGGATCGCACGGTCGGGCAGCTGGAGGCTGCGCTCGCGAAGATTCGCTGAACGCCGTAACGGGCCATGTCTCGACCGCTGCACGGGTTGCGCTGCTTGAGGGTCGGGTGCCGCGCTCCGAGTTGAGCGCCAGGCAGCGCGGCCAGGTGTGCCGGCAGCTTGATGCGAATCAGCGAAGCGAACCCTGAGCTGCCGCACAATCGCCCGACCCATGGCATGTGCTGTTGGTGCAACCTTTTCGAACTGCAGGCCCCATCACCATGCTTTCACGTTTGCCAGCTGCACTGCGCGGCGGCCTGACCGGCTTCACGCTCGGCCTTAACACCTTGATCGTGACAGCGAGCCTGGCACTGCCTTCACTGCTCAAGCTGCTGCTGCCGTTCGACGCCGTGCGCCGCGGCTGCGACCGTGTGCTGACCGCGCTGGCCTCGGGCTGGGTGGCCGTCAACAATGCCTGGATCGCTGCCGTGCGCCCGGTGCAGTGGGACGTGCAAGGCGTGAACGAGCTCAACCCGCGTGGTTGGTACCTGGTGTCGAGCAACCACCAAAGCTGGGTCGACATCCTGGTCTTACAACGGGTGTTCCACGGCCACATCCCGTTCTTGAAGTTCTTCCTGAAACAAGAGCTGATCTGGGTGCCGGTGATCGGCCTGGCGTGGTGGGCGCTTGACTTCCCCTTCATGAAGCGTGGCAAGGGCCAGGGTGCGCGGCAAAACGATTTGAAGACCACGCGCGAGGCGTGTGAAAAGTTCAAACGCATCCCCACCTCGGTGATCAACTTCGTGGAAGGCACGCGCTTCACGCCCGCCAAGCACAAGCAGCAAAAGAGCCCCTACCGCCATTTGCTCAAGCCCAAGATCGGCGGCCTGGGCATTGCGCTGGCGACCATGGGCGAGCAGTTCGAGGCCTTGCTCGATGTGACCATCGTCTACCCCAACGGCGCGCCGACCTTCTGGCAGTTGCTCAGCGGCCGGCTCGACGCGGTGATCGTGCGCGTGCAGCGCCGCGAGATCCCGACCGAGGTGCTGGGCAGCGACCCGATGGGCGACAAGGCCTACCGCCAGCGCATCAACGCCTGGGTCGAGCAGCAGTGGGTCGAAAAAGACCAGCTGATCGACGCGCTTCTCAACCGCCCCACCGCCTGAGAGCCTGAGAGTTTTTCGCTCATGCCCGCTCATCGCGCCAAAACACCCCCACTCGTCGTTGCAAATGCTCGCCATAGCCCGAGCTATGGCTGTGCTTTGCGCCTAGATTGGGTGCGTTTTGGCGCGCTGCTCGGTCACGCTCGAAATACTCCCAGGCTCTGAG
>JBKJJF010000008.1:0-27433 GCA_046598195.1 Rhizobacter sp.
CCAGTCGTTGTCCTCGATGCCGGCGCGCTTGGCATCGTCCTCGCTCAACCAGACGCAGGGACCGCCGCGGCTGAGCGTCAGCATCAGCAGGTTGTCGGTGTAAGTCGAGTGGATACCCCACTTCTGGTGCGGTGTGATGAAGTTGAGCGCGATCTCCTTGTTGCCGTTGGGCTTGACGCCGTGGATGCCCGCGGTCGCCTTCAGGTCCACTGGCGGCCGGTAGCTGGTGAAACCTTCGCCGAAGGCGATCATCCACGGGTGGTCCATGTAGAACTGCTGGCGCCCGGTGAGCGTGCGCCAGGGGATCATCTCGTGCACGTTGGTGTAGCCGGCGTTGTACGAGACGGTCTCGCTCTCGATGCCGCTCCAGGTGGGCGAGCTGATGATCTTGCGCGGCTGCGCCTGAATGTCGCGGAAGCGAATCTTCTCGTCTTCGCGGTGAATGGCCAGGTGCTGGTGGTCGAGCCCGGTTTGCTTGCCCAGAGCCTGCCAAGCCTTCACCGCCACGTGGCCGTTGGTCTCGGGCGCGAGTTGCAGCACCACTTCGCAGGCGTCGATGTCGGTCTCGATCTTGGGCATGCCGCAGGTCACGCCGTCGGCGGTCACGGTGCCGTTCAGCTCACCGAGCTGCTTCACTTCGGTTTGGGTGTTCCAGGCAATGCCCTTGCCGCCGTTGCCCACCTTGTTCATCAGCGGCCCGAGTGCGGTGAAACGTTTGTAGACATTGGGGTAGTCGCGCTCGACCACGGTCATCTGAGGGGCGGTCTTGCCGGGGATGAGCTCGCACTCGCCGCGCTTCCAGTCTTGCACCTCGAAAGGCTGGGCCAGCTCGGCGGGGCTGTCGTGCATCAGCGGGGTGAGCACGAGGTCGCGTTCCACACCCAGCTGGCCCACGCAGACTTCGCTGAACTTTTTGGCGAAGCCCTTGTAGATGTCCCAGTCGGAGCGTGATTGCCAGGCCGGGTCAACCGCCGTGGAGAGCGGGTGGATGAAGGGGTGCATGTCGCTGGTGTTGAGGTCGTTCTTCTCGTACCAGGTGGCGGTGGGCAGCACGATGTCGCTGTACAGGCAGGTGGTGCTCATGCGGAAGTCGAGCGTGACCAGCAGGTCGAGCTTGCCTTCGGGGGCCTTGTCGTGCCACACCACTTCTTCGGGCTTGGCTTCTTCGGCACCCAGGTCCTTGCCTTGCACGCCGTTGGTCGTGCCGAGCAGGTGCTTTAGAAAGTACTCGTGGCCCTTGCCCGAAGAGCCCAGAATGTTGGAGCGCCACACAAACATGTTGCGCGGCCAGTTGGACGGGTGGTCGGGGTCGGTGCAGCTCATCTTCAGGCTGCCGTCCTTGAGGGACTTCACAGCAAACTCTTTGGCATCGACCCCCGCGGCCACGGCGTCGCGCACCACCTGCAGCGGGTTGGTCTGCAGTTGCGGGGCCGACGGCAGCCAGCCCATGCGCTCGGCGCGCACGTTGTAGTCGATCATGCTGCCGCCGAACTTGGCTTTATCGGCCAGCGGCGAGAGCACTTCGTCGACACCCAGCTTCTCGTAGCGCCACTGGTCGGTGTGGGCGTAAAAGAAGCTGGTGCTGTTCATCTGGCGCGGCGGGCGAATCCAGTCGAGCGCGAAGGCGAGTGGCGCCCAGCCGGTTTGCGGGCGCAGCTTCTCTTGCCCCACGTAGTGCGCCCAGCCACCGCCGCTCTGGCCGATGCAGCCGCACATCATCAGCATGTTGATGACACCGCGGTAGTTCATGTCACTGTGGTACCAGTGGTTCATGGCCGCACCGATGATCACCATCGACTTGCCGTGCGTCTTGTCGGCGTTGTCAGCAAACTGGCGTGCCACGGTGATGAGCTGCTCGCGCGGCACGCCCGTGATCTGCTCTTGCCAGGCGGGTGTGTAAGGCGTGTTGTCGTCGTAGCTGGTGGCGGCCAGCTCACCGGGCAGGCCACGGGCCACGCCGTAGTTGGCGACTTGCAGGTCGAACACGGTGGCAACCAGCGCCTCGCGCTGGTCACCGGCCTTGCCGAGTGAGATGCGCTGCACAGGCACCGTGCGCACCAGCACGTCGCTCTGGGTGTTCTTGGTGAAGTGGGCAGTCTCGATGCCACCGAAGTATGGGAAGCCGACCTGGGCGGTCTCGGTGCTGGCCGGGTTTGTGGATCCTTGGCCTTCGAGCACCGAGAGCTTCAGCTTCACCGCGTTGCCGTGGCGCGCTTCCTTGGCTTCGAGGTTCCACTGGCCTTCGTCGGCACGGCCGTCAGGGCCCCAGCGGAAGCCGATGGCGCCATGCGGCAGCACCACCTTGCCGAGTTCGTCGAAGGCGACCGTTTTCCACTCGGGGTTGTTGGCCTGGCCGAGCTTGCCGTTGAAGTCGGAGGCGCGCACGTAACGGTCGGGCACCATCACCGTCTCACCACTTTCGAGCTTGTGCTCCTTGAGCATCACGAGCATCGGCAGGTCGGTGTAGCGGCGGGCGTAGTCGTCGAAATACGTGCTGCGCTTGTCGAAGTAGAACTCCTTCAGGATCACGTGGCCCATCGCCATCGCGACCGCCGCATCGGTGCCCTGCTTCGGGTGCATCCAGATGTCGGAGAGTTTGGCCACCTCGGAGTAGTCGGGTGTGACCGCCACCGTCTTGGCGCCCTTGTAGCGAACCTCGGTGAAAAAGTGCGCGTCGGGGGTGCGCGTCTGGGGCACGTTGGAACCCCAGGCAATGATGAAGCTGGAGTTGTACCAATCGGCCGATTCGGGCACGTCGGTCTGCTCGCCCCAGACTTGCGGGCTGCTCGGGGGCAGGTCGCAATACCAGTCGTAGAAGCTCATGCACACGCCACCGATCAGGCTCAGGTAGCGGCTGCCGGCGGCATAGCTGACCATGCTCATGGCCGGGATGGGCGAGAAGCCGATCACACGATCAGGCCCGTACTTTTTGATGGTGTAGACGTTGGCCGCGGCCACGATCTCGTTCACTTCGTCCCAGCTCGAACGCACGAAGCCGCCGAGGCCGCGCACGGCCTGGTAGTCGCGGCGGGCGGCGTCGTCTTCGACGATGCTCGTCCACGCCCCCACGGGGTCGTGGGCCACACGCGCTTCACGCCAGCGCTTGAGCAGGCGGCCACGCACCATCGGGTACTTCACGCGGTTGGCTGAATACAGGTACCAGCTGTAGCTGGCACCGCGGGCACAACCCCGCGGCTCGTGGTTGGGCATGTCCCAGCGTGTGCGTGGGTAGTCGGTCTGCTGGGTTTCCCAGGTGACGATGCCGCCCTTCACATAGATCTTCCACGAGCACGAGCCGGTGCAGTTCACGCCGTGGGTGCTGCGCACGATCTTGTCGTGCGCCCAGCGGTTGCGGTAGGTGTCTTCCCAGGTGCGGTCTTCACCGTTGGTGACGCCGTGGTCGCCCGAGAATTTTTCGCGCGGGTTCGAGAAGTAGCTGAGTCGGTCGAGAAAGTGGCTCATGTATTGGCTCCGTATCTGACCCCGTTCGCCCTGAGCTTGTCGAAGGGTGCGCTGTGCACCATGCTGGCTTCGACGGGCTCAGCCCGAACGGAGGTGGGTGGGTGGGTAGGTGTGGGGGTCTGGTCTGGGCAGGGCCGCCTCAAGGGTTCTTCACATACGCGTTTTTGCGCAGGTAGAACCACCAGTTGAGAACCAGGCACAGCGCGTAGAACACCGCAAAGCCGTACATCGCGTGCTGCGGTGTGCCGGCCTTGATCTGGTTGCCGATGACCACCGGAGCGACAAAGGCGCCGTAGGCGGCGATGGCCGATGTCCAGCCCAGCACAGGGCCGGCTTGCTGGCGGTCGAAGATGACGCCGATGGTGCGGAAGGTCGAGCCGTTGCCAATGCCACTGGCAAAAAACAGCACGATGAAGAGGCCGATGAATGCCGGAAAGTACTGCTCCGGCGTGGCCGAGCCGTAGGCCTGCATCATCACGTAACCCACCGCGCACGAGGCCACCACCATGATGGCCGAGATGACCTGCGTGACGATGGAGCCGCCCACCTTGTCAGAGATCCAGCCGCCGATGGGGCGCACCGCCGCGCCGACGAAAGGACCGATCCAGGCGTAGGTGAAGGCCGAGGGGGCGTTCGGGTTTTTCAGCACGTGCTGCATCACGCCGTTGGCATCGGGCACGTGGCTGATGCCAAAGATCACGGTGATCGACAAAGGCAGCGCCATCGAGAAGCCGATGAAGGAACCGAAGGTCACGATGTAAAGCGCGGTGAGCGACCAGGTGTGCTTGTCTTTGAAGATCAGGAACTGCTTGGTCACGTTTTCGCGCATGTTGCCGAAGGCGGCCAGCTTCATCACCAGCAGCGCGCTCACGATGTCGAGCGGAACGGCCACCCACATGCTGATCAGGCCCAGGCCGGTGGGCGCCGGCAGGTAGAGGTACAGGCCGAAGATGGCCGGTATGAAGGCCAGCGTGTAGAGGTAAGTGATCTTGACGAAGGCCACCAGCGGGTTGCCAGCGGCGGGCGTGACCGTCTTCAGGTTGTTCATGCCGAACCAGCACAGGATGGCGAGCGGCACCAGCGAGATCACCCAGGCAAAACCGGCGTTCTGGATCCACGTTGGCGTGCCCGCCTTGATCTTGCCGAGAATCCAGCCGCTGTCTTTCAAGAGCGTCATCGACTCGCCGCCCAGCCCGCCGAAGAGGCTCATGGTCATCACCAGCGGGATCACGATCTGCATCGTGGTCACGCCGAAGTTGCCGATGCCGGCGTTCAGCCCCAGCGCCGTGCCTTGCAGCCGTTTCGGGAAAAAGGTGCTGATGTTCGACATCGACGACGCAAAGTTGCCGCCGCCCACGCCCGACCACAGCGCCATCAGCTGGAAGGCCCACAGCGGCCAATCTTTGTGCTGCAAGGCGATGCCGGTGCCGATGGCGGGCGCGAGCAGCATTGCGGTGGTGAGAAAGATGGTGTTGCGCCCACCCGCCAAACGAATGAAGAACGAAGCCGGGATGCGCATGGTCGCGCCCGAGATGCCGGCAATGGCGGTCAGCGTGAACAGCTCGGCCTGGGTGAAGGGAAAGCCCAGGTTGAGCATCTGCACGGTGATGATTCCCCACATGCCCCAGACCGCGAAGCCGCACAGCAGCGCGGGCACCGAGAGCCAGAGGTTGCGGTAGGCGATTTTTTTGCCCGTGCTTTCCCAGAAAGCGTTGTCTTCGGGGCGCCAATCTGCGATGTCGGCGCCCGTGTTTTTGGTACTCATGTCAATCCTTGTTGCGTTTTGCATTTCAGCCGTTCAAGCTGAACGCCGGGGCGTTTTTGCCCATCAGTTCGGTGCGGCGCACTTCGGTCCAGTACATCCAGATCAGAGAGACCCAGACCACGCCGTACATCAACATGAAGGCGCTGGAGCGCACGCCCGTCAGGTCCATCAGCACACCGAACAGGATCGGCAGCACGAAGCCACCGAGGCCACCCGCCAAGCCCACGATGCCGCTGATGGCGCCGATGTTGGTCGGGTAGTCGTCGCTGATGTACTTGAAGACGCTGGCCTTGCCGAAGGCCCAGGCGATGCCCAGCAGGAACATCAGAATGGTGAAACCGTAGACGTTGAGGCCGATGTGGAAAGTTTTTGGGCCGTTGACGGTGAGCACGGTGAAATCGGTCTGCGGGTAGCTCAGCAAGAACAGGCAGATCCAGCTCACCCACATCACCCACCAGGTGACGCTGTGTGCGCCGTACTTGTCAGACAGCCAGCCGCCCAACGCGCGCAACACGCCGCCCGGTAGCGAGAAGCAGGCCGCCAGCAAGGCTGCGGCGCGGATGTCGAGGCCAAATTCGCCCACGTAGTACTGAACCATCCACAACGAGAGCGCCACGTAGCCGCCAAACACGATGCTGTAGTACTGGCAGTACTTGAGCACCTTCGGGTCTTTGAGCGCCTTGAGCTGGTCAACGAACTTGACGTTGCTCGGCACCACGTGGGCCGGGTCGCTGTGGCTGAACATCCAAAACAGCACCAGGGCGCCGAGCATGATGGCCGCGTAAACCTGCGGCACCATGGCCCAGCCGAAGGCCACCACCAGGGCGGGCGCGATAAATTTGTTGACGGCCGCGCCCGAGTTGCCGGCGCCATAAACACCCATCGCAAAGCCTTGCTGGTTCTTCGGAAACCAGCGCGCCACATACGGCGTGCCGACCGAGAACGAACCACCGGCCAGGCCGACGAAGAGCCCGATCACGATGAAGTGCCAGTAGGCAGTGGCGTAGCTCATCATCCAGATGGCCGGCACGGTGAGTGCCATCAGCACCGCCATCACGATGCGGCCGCCGTAACGGTCGGTCCAGATGCCCAGCGGCACGCGGATCAGCGAGCCGGTGAGCACGGGTGTGGCCGTGAGCAGGCCGAACTCGGTGGAGTTCAGCCCCAGCGTCTTCTTGATCGGAATGCCGATCACGCCGAACATCATCCACACCATGAAGCACACGGTGAATGCCAGCGTGCTGACGATCAGCACCGACAGGCCTTGCCCCTTCTTGGTCATTTGAGTTGCTCCTTCGCTTTGCGTGAAGCCACTGTAGAAAGCGCCGGGGGTTTTGTGCATCCTTCCGACGGTGCGGGCGGGGGCTGCGAAAGAACTAGCCGCGCGTGGCACGCCATCGTTCTGAAGAACTAGGCCGTTTGGAATCGCGCTGCCACTTGCGATGGATCAAGGCACGCAGCGCTGCGGCTATGCTTCGATCTGCCTTCTCTGACCACCGTGATGACGACCCCAGCCTCCCCGCCACCGACCCCGCGCGCCAAGCGCATGTCACCCGCTGCACGGCGTGAGCAGATCCTCGACAGCGCGGTGGTCTACATCGTCGAGCGCGGTCTCTCCACCTTCACGCTGGAAAACGTGGCGCTGCAAGCGGGCGTCAGCAAGCCGCTGGTCTACAAATACTTTGCCAAGCGCGAAGACCTGCTCAAGGCCTTGCTCGAGCGCGAGTACCTGTACCTTGGGGCGCACCGCCTCGACGAGCTGCCCAAAGACGTGCCGCTGGAGCCGTTGATTCGCGCCGCCAACAAGCGCGCCTTCGACTACCTCTACGAACGCGGCCCGATCATTCGGCTGCTGGCCAGCGACCGCTCGGTGGCCGAGCTGGTGCACGAGCGCGAGCGTGACGAGCGCAGCGCCATCACCGAGCACTTCATCAAACGTTTGATGAAGGCTTATGGTTTGCCAAAAGACGTGGCGCTGATCTGCTCGGTGATGACGGTCAACGCGCCCATCTTGTCGTCGCGCGCACTGAAGCGCGTGGGCATCAGCGCCGAGCGTGCCGCTCAGGTGTGGAGCGACTTTGCGATGGGTGGCTGGGCGGCGTTGGCGGCGCAGAACACACCGCCCGTGCCGGCAGCCAAACGCGCCAAAGCCCGCAGCAAGTAACGCAGCAAGTAGCGCAGCAAGTAGCGCGGCAAGTAACGCCGCATTTGCGGGTTCGCCCTGAGTCGCGTTATTACATGATCGTTATACTAAGTTTCCACCCAGGAGACTCAGCATGACCTACGCCACCAACCGTGTGTACTGCGATGCCGACAGCCACATCATGGAAACCGTTGACTGGATCAGCCGGCACACCGACCCGCACCTGCTCGCCAAGATGCCGCCGCTGAACCTCTCCAAGTCAGCCACCAACAGCCACGCCTTCATCAACGAAGAAGTGGCCAGGCAAAAAGAGCGCGCCGAGCGCGGAGAAACCGCCAGCGACGTGGTGCATGGCCTGAAAGGCTGGCGTGCCTTTGGCGCCTTCGACAGCGCTGAGCGCAAGGTCGCCCTCGACGACCTGGGCTTCAAGCGCCAGCTCGTCTTCTCCACCTTCTCAGCCGGCCAGTACCTGCAGCACGAAGACCTGGACGTGCGCTACGGTGGCGTGCGTGCGCACAACCGCGCCATGGCCGAGTTCTGCGGCGGCGACGAGCGCCTGATCGCGGTGGGCCAGCTCTCGCTGGTCGACCCCGCGCGCTGTGTCGAAGAGATGAAAGAAGGTGTGCGCCTGGGCTGCGGCGCGTTCTGGGTCCCTGGCATGCCGGCCGGCGACAAATCACCCGGCCACCCTGACCTCGACATCGTGTGGCAAGCCTTCTGCGACCTGGGCGTGCCCTTCATGCTGCACGTGGGCCCCAACAGTAGAACGAAGCTGCCCGAGTACGAGCGCAACGGCAAACCCAAACCCAAAGACATCACCGGCGCCGAAGACGGAGAAAACCTGCGCGTGCGCGACTTCATGCTGCTGTCGATCGCGCCGCAGCAGTTTTTGACCGCGTTGGTGTTCGATGGCGTGTTCGATCGTTTCCCCAAGCTGCGCGGCGGTGTGATCGAGCTCGGCGCGGGCTGGGTGCCCGAGTTCTTGCGCATGCTTGACCTGAGCCAGCGCATTTTCAAGCGGGGCGACCCGACCCTGGCCGCCATGCCGATGAAAGCGTCGGAGTACATTCGCCGCGCCGTGAAGTTCACGCCCTTCCCCGGCGAAGATGTGGGCCGCATGATCCGCGACGCGGGGCCCGATCTGTTTTTGTTTTCCAGCGACTACCCGCACCCGGAAGGCACCGACGACCCGATCGGCCGCTTCGAGCGCACCTTCACCGACATTGACGAAGCCGCGAAGGAAATGTTTTACAACGCCAATTTCGAGGCCATGATGGCCGTTCCCCCCTGAGAGCCACCCAAGGATCCCCATGACCGGCCTGCTGACCGAACGCCTGCAACGCATCACCACCCACCTTCAAGACCACTACATCACACCGGGCAAGCTGGTCGGTTGCCAGACCCTGGTGGCCCAACACGGCAAGGTGGCGTACAGCAGCAGCCTCGGCCGCATGGATCGCGAGCGCGACAAACCGATGCGCGAAGACACCATCTTCCGCATCTACTCCATGACCAAGCCCATCACCTCGGTGGCATTGATGAGCCTGTACGAGCAGGGGCACTTCCAGCTCAACGACCCAGTGAGCAAGGTGATCCCAGAATGGCGCGACCAGCGGGTTTATGTGTCGGGCGACGCACACAACATGCAGACCAAGGCGCCCGACAAACCCGTGACCTTTCGCCATGTGCTCAACCACAGTGGCGGCCTCACCTACGGCGGCGGGCTCAACCCACCGGGCAGCCCGGTGCACCCGGTTGACGCGGTTTACGCCCAGCTGGGCCTCGCGCGCGGTGGGCGTGAAGACTTGGCCACTTTCGTGCGCAAGATGGGCCAGGTGCCACTGCGCTACGAGCCGGGCGAGCGTTGGATGTATTCGTTCTCGACCGACGTTTGCGGCTACCTGGTGCAAGCCTTGTCGGGCATGCCGTTTGAAGACTATTTGCAAAAGCACATCTTCGACCCACTGGGCATGAAAGACACCGCCTTCAGCATTGCGCCCGACAAGGTCGACCGATTTGCGGCCAACTACGTCCGCAAAGAAGACAAGTCGCTTGCCGTCATGGACGACCCGCAAAAGAGCACCTACGCCAAGCCGCCGGTGTTTGTGTCGGGCGGCGGCGGCCTGGTGAGCACCATGGCCGACTACCACCGTTTCTGCGAGATGCTGCGCCGCGGCGGCGAGCTTGACGGCGCGCGCATTCTCGGCCCGCGCACGCTCAGGCTGATGGCGCAAAACCACCTGCCGGGCGGGCGCGACCTGACCCAGCTCGCCATCGGCTCGTTCTCGGAAACCGCCAACGAAGGCATCGGCTTCGGCCTCGGTTTTGCCACCACGCTCGGCGAGGTGGCGGCCGGCGGTTATGGCACGGGTGACTTTTACTGGGGCGGCATGGCCTCGACCATCTTCTGGGTCGATCCCGTAGAAGACCTGGTGGTGATCTTCATGACGCAGCTGGTGCCCTCGGGCACCTTCAACATCCGCAGCCAGCTCAAGAGCCTGATCTACTCGTCACTCGTTGACTGACCTGCGGCCATCCCGCAGCCATCGGGCGGCGATCACCCAAGCGCAGCGCCAAGACCGTGCGAGGTGGCGATCACGGCGGCGTTGACGCGCGAACCCACGTCGAGCTTGCGCAGCACATGCTGCACATGAATCTTGACCGTGGTCTCGGCAATGCCCAGGTCGCGCGCAATTTCTTTGTTGCTGGCACCGCAGGCAATGCCACGCAGGATGTCCAGCTCGCGCGGTGACAGCTGGGCCAGCGGCGAGGCTGCGTCATCGGGCGCGGTGGCGGGCACCCCCACTGGCGCCGACGCACCGCGGTAGGCCGCGATCAGCTTGCCCGTCATCTCGGGCGCGATGGTGCTCTCGCCGCCCATCACCCGCCGCAGGGCCAGCGCCAGCGCATCACCTTCCATGTTCTTGAGCAGGTAGCCGCTCGCGCCGGCCTTGAGCGCGGCCGCGAGGTCGTTTTCGTCTTCGCTCACGGTGAGCATCACCACACGGGCGGCGGGCGCGGCTTCGCGCAGAGCGGGCAGCACGTCAACGCCATGCACGCCGGGCAAATGGTTGTCGAGCAGGATCAGATCAGGTTGCAGCTCTTGGGCGCGTCGCAGCGCTTCGCCTGCATCGGCGGCGTCGCCCACGGTTTGAAACTGTGGCTCACGCGACAGCAAGGCGATCAGCCCGCGGCGAAACAGGGTGTGGTCGTCGACCACCAGGATGCGGATGGGGGCTGCGTGGGTGAGGGGCTGGGGCATGGTGTCAGAGAGTGTCGGTGGGTGTCAGTGCAGGCTGAGTGCAGGTGCTGGCGCAGTCGGCTCGGGCGCCTGGGGCCGAATGGTTGAGGCCGGCAAGGTCAGCGTGACCGAGGTGCCACCGCCGGGTTGTGAGAGCACCTCCAGCTGGGCGCCAATGCGTTGGGCACGCTCGCTCATGATGCGCAGGCCGACGTGGGTTTCGCCTGCAGCCGGGCCGTCAGCAGCGAAGCCCTGCCCATCGTCACGCACCTGAAAGCGCCACACCGGGTGCTGCTGCACGTCGAGCCACACCTGGCTCGCCCCCGCGTGCTTGCGCACGTTGGACAAGGCTTCTTGCACGATGTGCAGCACTTGCACCTGAAGGTCAGGCGACAGGGGCAGGCCGTTGCCCTGCATCGAGAACTCGGTGCTGATGCCGCTCTGGTGCTCGAACTTGCGCAGCGTGGTGGCCAGGGCGGGCTCGATGTCTTCGGCGTTGGTGCGGGTGCGAAAGTGCATCAGCAGCTCGCGCACGTCGCCATAACTCTCGCGCACACCGACGTCGATCTCGCCCAGCGTCTTGTCGACCGACACCGCATCACCTCGGGCCAGCGCGTCGCGCATCAGCTGCACCTGGATCTTCAGGAAGGCCAGCGACTGGGCGATCGAATCATGCAACTCGCGCGCGATGAAGGTGCGCTCTTGCGCCACCGCCGCTTCTTTGGCCAGTGCGCTCAGGCGCAGGTTTTCCATGCCAGACGCGAGGTGCGCGGTCAGCGCCTCCAGCAGAGAACGTTCGGCCTCCGAGGGGCTGACGTGGGCGTGATAAAACAGATTCAGTTCGCCCATCAGGCGATCGTGCAGGCGGATCGGCACCGACACCACCGTCTCGAAGCCGGCATGGGCGCAGTGTTTCATCGCCGACTCTTTCATGCTGTGGATGGGAATGACGCGCGCACCGCTCGGTGCTTGCGGCGCGCCGCAGTGGCAGTCGCCCGCCATCACACACAGCTCACCTTCGCGCATGGCGTCAGGCAGGCCCTGGCTCGCAAGTAACAGGTAGCGCCGGTTGCTTTCATCAGACCAGCGCAGCGCCACGCCATCGGCTCGCGCCACGCGGCCCACACGCTGGGTGAAACCGTCGGCCAGGTCTTGCAGGTGGGTGGCATTGGCCACCAGGCTGGTCACGTCGTAGAGCGCCTCCATGCGCTCGCGCTTTTCTTCGACCAGCGCGGTCTTCTCGGCCACCTTCGTCTCCAACCCGCGGTACATGGACTGCAGGCGCTCGGCCATGCGGTTGAAGCCCTCGGCCAGGGTGCCAAACTCGTCGCTGCGCAGCAGGTCGACACGGGTGCTGAAGTCACCGTGCTGGATCTTCTCGGTCGCGTCTTTGAGCAGCCGCAACGGCTCCAGCACCAGCACGTAGCCGATGTACAGCAACACGGTCGCGCCCAGCAGGGCGAGTGCCATCGCCAGCAGCTCCAGCAGGTGCAGCTGGCGCGTCCAGTGCGACATGGCGAGCTCGATGTCGGCCACGAACGCGTCAATGTGCTCGGCGAAACGGGCGGTTTCTTCGGGCAAGCCCTGCACCGACGTCACCGGCCCCTGCGCCCAGCGCTGCCGGTAGCGTGCCCAGTCTTGCTCGACGCTTGAGAAGTGCGAGCGAACAGCATCGTCCCAGGGCACGAACAGCGGTCGTTCGGGGTCACCCTGGCGCAGCACCGCGAGGCTCTGGTCGAACGCCGTGGCCTGGCGCGCTACCGCCGCCGCGTCGCCGGTGCTCACCGAGAGTGACATGCGGTAAGCCTGCATGCGCATGCGGCCGGCCTCGTTGACGGCGGCCGCCCCACCGTCGAGCTGCCACGACACCCACAGCGTGAGCGCCATCAGCAACAGCGACAGCAGCAAAAACGGCGTGGCCGCGAGCACCAGGCGCGCGCCCAGGCTCCAGTGCTTGTGGCTTGTCATGGGCCGCACTGTAGGGAGCACAACGCCGCGCCGCTTGATGCACGTCAAGGTGCACAACGGGCAAGCCGCTAACGTGAAGGCTTGAACACACCCGAGGGTGGGCAGCCCCTAAACTGCGGCCCACCTGAACTTTCGCGAGGCATTTGCCATGAAGATCCTGTTGGCTGTCGATGGCAGCACCTACACCAAGCGCATGCTGGCCTACATCGCCGCGCACGACGAGTTGATCGGTTCGAACAACCAGATCACCGTGATCACTGCCGTGACGCCCGTGCCACCCCACGTCACCAGCTTCATCAACAGCGCCTCGCTGCAGCAGTACTACAGCGACGAAGCCGAGGCCGTGCTCAAGCCGGTGCGCGCGTTCGCCGAACAGAACAAATGGAAGCCGACCTTCACCTCGGCCGTGGGCAACGCCGCCGAGGTGATAGCCAAAGCCGCCACCGAAGGCAAGGTCGACATGGTCATCATGGGCTCGCACGGCCACTCGGCCCTCGGCTCGCTGGTGATGGGCTCGGTCACTTCGCGCGTGATGGCGCATTGCACGGCGCCGGTGCTGATCGTCAGATAACTACACCGTATTCACCCGGAGGGAACACACCATGAGCCCGATCAAGAACATCTTGCTGCACCTCGACGCCTCGCCTCGCAGCGCGCTGCGCCTTGATGTGGCGCGCCAGCTCGCGCGCCAGCATGAAGCGGCCGTGACGGGCTTGTTCGCTGTGACATCCAACTTCGTCGAGATGCCCTTTGCCGTGGCCGAGAGTGCAGAGGCCGGCGCCATGGTGCTGAAACTCGACGCTGAGCGGCGCGAGCGTGCGCAGGCCTTGTTCAAGCGCGTCGCGCAGGCCGAAGGCCCCACCGTCAGCTGGAGCGAGCTGGGCACCGAGCCCGTCATCTGGGGTTTCACGCAACAGGCGCTGTACGCCGACCTGCTGGTGCTGGGGCAGCACGAGCCAGGCAGCAAAACCGCGCGTGACGTGCCTGCCGACTTCATCGAGTCGGTGCTCATCGGCAGCGGCAAGCCCGCGCTGATCGTTCCCTATACCGGCGAGGTGCAAACCGTCGGCGAAAACATTCTCGTCGCCTGGAGCCGCAGCCGCGAATCGGCACGCGCGATCAATGCCGCCTTGCCACTGCTGCAAAAAGCACAGCAGGTGCACGTGGTGACCTGGAGCGACGAAACCCGTGCGCCAGAGGCCGCCAGCGAGCGGCGGGAGATCGAGCAGTACCTGGCCTCACATGGTGTGAAAGCCACGCTGCACTGGTATGGCGACGGCGTGGGCAACCCGGGCGACCGCTTGCTCTCGCTCACCGCCGACCTGGGCAACGACCTGATGGTGATGGGCTGCTACGGCCACAGCCGCGCCCGCGAGCTGGTGTTGGGTGGTGCCACACGCACGGTGCTCAAGTCGATGACGCTGCCGGTGCTGATGGCGCACTGAGGCGCACCGGCTTCCCCGCATGCGCTCTCTCCTCGTCCACCTGGACGCGTCTGCCGCGTGTGCCGTGCGCCTGCACATCGCACGCCAACTGGCTGAGCGGCACGATGCAAGCGTGACCGCCGTGTTTGCGGTGGTGCCCGGCAGCAGCGGCCTGCCCAGCTCGTTTTCAGCGGCCGCGATTGCCCAGGCCGTGCAAACCATCGACATCGACGGCCGCCACCGTGCACGTGCCGCCTTGGAGAAAACCACCTCCATGGGCGGGCCACCGGTGGCCTGGGTCGAGTCGGCGGCAGAAGCCCCCTTGCGCGCACTCGCCCGCCACGGCCTCTTCGCCGACCTGCTGGTGCTGGGCAAACGCGACCCATCCGGCCCGCATGCCGAGCAATTGCCAGCAGACTTTGCCGAATCGGTGGTGATCGAAAGCGGCAAGCCGGCCTTGGTGGTGCCCGACGGCGCCCGAGCCGACGACATTGGCCGCAGCATCGTGATTGCCTGGAAGCCCTCGCGCGAATCGGCCCGCGCCGTCACCGCCGCCCTGCCGCTCTTGCGCAACGCCCACACCGTTCATGTGCTGATGTGGCAAAACAAAAACGACGCGGCCACGCCGGCGCAGCACCTGGGTTGGCTGAGCACGTTCTTGCAGACCCACGGCGTGGCAGCCCAGACCCATGCGCTGGGCAGCGCACCGGCGCGCATCGGCGCGGCCATCCTTGCGCAGACGCAGCAACTCGGTGGCGACCTGTTGGTGATGGGCTGTTACGGCCACAGCCGTGCGCGCGAGCTGATGCTGGGCGGTGCCTCGCGTTCGGTGCTCAACACCATGCCGTTGCCGGTGTTGATGGCGCACTGAGAAACCCTCTTGCCTCACACCATACGTTCAACGCATGGGGTAGCCGCCCACGCTCGTTCTGACGGAGACAAGACCATGAAAACAACGCTCGGCCTGTTGGCCATTGGCCTGCTCACAGCCTGCGCGCAGAAGGCGGTTTCTCCGCCCCAAGCCACAGAACCGACGGAGGCCGCGCCGCAGTCGCTCGCCTGCCCCGAGGGCTTGCCTTCCAGCACCCGGTGTCTGGGCGGTCGAGACAGTGCCGGCGCCTTCTACCTGATCGCGGTGCCCGCCGAGTGGAACGGCCACCTGGTGGTGCATGCGCACGGCGGCCCCTTCCTTGGCGACCCCACGCCCCAACGCATCGAAGACGACCTCAAGCGCTGGTCCATCATGCCGCGCGCCGGCTACGCCTGGGCGGGGTCGAGCTTTCGACAAGGCGGCGTGGCGGTTCGTGCTGCCGCACAAGACACCGAGCGGGTGCGCAAGATCTTTGTGCAGCACGTCGCCCGCCCCAAGTTGACCATGCTGCACGGCCAGTCGTGGGGGGCGAATGTGGCCGCCCAGGGCGCCGAGATGTACAGCGCCGGCAAGCCCTACGACGGTGTGCTGCTGACCAGTGGCGTGCTGGCCGGCGGCCCGCGGGCTTACGACTTTCGGCTCGACCTGCGCGTGATCTACCAGTACCTGTGCCGCAACCACCCGCGCCCTGACGAAGCGCCCTACCCGCTGTGGATGGGTTTGCCCGAAGGCTCGCCCATGACCACGCAAGATCTGGCGCAGCGCACCGAAGAGTGCCTGGGCCTGCGCAAGCCGGCGGCCTCCCGCACCCCCGAACAAGCCCAGAAGATCAAGACCCTGGTCGACGTGCTGCGCCTGCCCGAAAGCTCGATCGCTGGCCACCTCAACTGGGCGACCTTCCACTTTCGTGACATTGCCCAGCGCAGCGGTGGCAGCGTCTTCGGCAACACCGGCGCCAAGTACAGCGGCTCGGCCGATGACACCGCGTTGAATGCTGGCGTGCTGCGTTATGCCACCGACCCTGCGGCGCTCGCCCGCTTTGCCGCAGACACCGAGCTCGGCGGGCGCATTGCCGTGCCGGTGTTGACGGTGCACGCCATCGACGACCCGATCGCCTTTGTAGAGATGCAGCACCGGTTTGCATCGACCATGGCGGCGGCGGGCCGCGCGGGCGGCCTGGTGCAGACCTATTCAAACGACAACGTGCACAGCTACATCAGCGATGCGAGCTACGTGGCCTTGCTCGACGCCATGCGCCAGTGGCTGGAGGCCGGCAAACCGCCCACGCCGATGAGCGTGGCCCAGGGCTGCGTGACCGCGCAGGCGCGCTTCCCGTCGAGCTGCCGTTTCCAGCCCGACTACCGGGCGGCGCCGCTGGAGAGCCGGGTGACCGAGCGCAAGCGGCTCTGAGCAGGCCTGCGTGCCACTGCAGGCGCGGCGCCGGGCTCAGAGGGTGAGAGTTTTTTGATTTCCCACTGCGTTCGCCCTGAGCCTGAGAGTATTTTGATTTCCGTTCGCCCTGAGGTATCGAAGGGTCAGGGCGAACGGGGGGGATGGGGCGCAAACCAAAAAACTCTCACCCTCTCACCCTCTCACACCAGGCTCATCAGCCGCATGCTCAGCGTGTCGCCATCCGCGTTGGCCTTGACCTCGAAGCCGACCGACCGCGCCAGGTGCGCCATGCCCGTGTTCTCGGCCAGGCACTCGCCCACCAGCTCGCGCGTGCCACGCTCGCGCAGGTAGCGCAGCATCTTGTCCATCAACAAGCGGCCCAGGCCGTGGTGCTGAGAGCCGGTGGCCACCTGAATGGCGAACTCGGCACGCTGGTTGTCGGGGTCGCACACGGCACGCACCTCGCCGAGCATGCCGTCGCTCTCGTCGGCTGCGGTGTCGTTTGAAATGGCAATGAAGGTCATCTCGCGGTCGTAGTCGATCTGGCTGTAGCGCGCCAGCTCGGTCTGTGGCACCTCCCGGCGCGTGAGGAAAAACCGCAACCGCATGTCGGCCGGCGTGGCGTGGGCATAAAACGACTGCAGGCGCGGGCCGTCTTCCGGGCGAATGGGGCGCAGGCACACCGGCTGGCCGTCGAGCCGCACCTCTTCTTCGAGCTGCGCCGGGTAGGGGCGAATGGCCAGGCGAGTGTCTGCTGCGCCTTTGGTGGCGACGCGCACCTTGACACGCGCATCGAGCGCAATCACGCCGCGGTCGTCGGCGAGCAAGGGGTTGATGTCAAGCTCAACCAGCTCGGCCAGGTCGCAGGCCATGTGCGACACCTGCAACAAGGTGGTGTTGAGTGCGCGCATGTCGACTGCGGCCCGGTCGCGGTAGCCCGCCAGCAAGCCGGCCACACGCGTGCGCGACACCAGGTCGGCGGCCAGCGCCATGTTGAGCGGCGGCAGCGCCACCGCGCGGTCGCGGATCACCTCCACCGCCGTGCCGCCTTGCCCGAACAGGATCACCGGGCCAAACACCGGGTCGGTGGCCACGCCCACGATCAGCTCATGTGCACGTGGGCGGCTCACCATCTGCTGCACCGTGAAGCCGTCGAGCACCGCATCGGGCCGCAGCTCGCCCACACGCTGCTGCATGCGCTCGGCCGCGCGGCGCACTTCGTCGGCCGACTGCAGATTGAGCGCCACCCCGCCCACGTCTGATTTGTGCGAGATCTGCGGCGACAAGATTTTCAGCACCACCGGGAAGCCGATCTCTGAGGCGGCAGCCGCAGCCTGCGCCACGCTGTTCACGGTGCGCGTGGCCACCACCGGGATGCCGAAGGCCGACAACAGCGTCTTGGCCTCGGGCTCGTTGAGCAGCTCACGCCCGCTGTCCAGGGCCTGTTGGATCACGGCCCGCGCCGCAGCGATGTCGGGGGCCGATGCGCTGGGCGCGGCCGGCGGTGTTTGCAGCAAGGCCGCCTGGTTGCGGCGGAAGTCGGCCAACTGCAAAAACGCCGCGGCAGCGCGCTCGGGGGTTTCGTAGGTGGGAATGCCGGCGGTCTCGCAGGCTTCTTGCGCGGCTTGCACCACCGCGCCCCCCAGCCAGCAGGTCAGCACCGGCTTGGTGGCTTCGCGCAGCTGTGGCAAGCAGGCGGCGGCGATGTCGACGCTGGGCACGATGGCGGTGGGCGCGTGCATGAACAGCACTGCATCGACCTCAGGCGCGTCGAGCAGGGTCTGCAGCGAGGCGGTGTAGCGCTCCACGGGGGCATCGCCAATGATGTCGACCGGGTTGCCCTTCGACCAGGTGGCGGGCAGCGCGGCGTCGAGCTTGGCCAGGGTGGCCGGCGTGAGCGCACTCAAGTGACCGCCTCCGAGCGAGAGGGCATCGGCCGCCAACACACCGGCGCCGCCGCCGTTGGTGACGATGGCCAAGCGGTCGCCCAACAAAGGCCGCGAGCGGGCCAATGTTTCAGCGGCATCGAACAGATCACCGAGAGAGCCCACGCGCAACAAGCCGGCGCGGCGCACAGCCGCGTCGAACACATCATCAGCGCCCGCCAGCGCGCCGGTGTGTGAGGCTGCAGCCTTGGCGCCTTCAGGCGCCCTGCCCGCTTTCACCAGCACCACCGGCTTGTTGCGCGCAGCGGCGCGGGCGGCCGACATGAACTTGCGCGCCGAGCCCACCGATTCCATGTACAGCAGAACAGCGCGGGTGCCTCCATCGCTTGCCAGGTAGTCGAGCACGTCGCCGAAATCGACGTCGGCGCTGTCACCCAGCGAGATGAAATGTGAGAACCCGATCGAGCGCGAGTTGGCCCAGTCGAGCATGGCGGTGGCCAGCGCACCCGATTGCGACACGAAGGCGAGCTTGCCCGGCTTGGCGGCCGCATGAGCAAAGCTCGCGTTCAGCCCCATGCCGGGCACCAGCAGGCCCACGCAGTTGGGCCCGAGGATGCGCAGCAGATACGGCTTGGCCGCCTGCAGCATGGCCTGCTCGATCGAGACCCCCTTGTCGCCCGACGGCCCCTTGAGCCCCGCGCTCAACACCACCGCTGCGCGTGTGCCCTTGCGGCCCAGCTCGGCGATCAGCCTCGGCACCGTGCTCGCAGGCGTGCAGATCACCGCCAGATCGGGCGCTTGCGGCAAGGCCTCGACCGAGGGCCAAGCCGGCCGGCCGTCAATGCGCTTGTGTTTGGGGTTGACCGGCCAGAGCGGCCCGCTGAAGCCTCCTTCGCGCAAGTTGCGCATGACCACCGCGCCCAGGCTGCGCTCGCGCTCCGAGGCGCCGATCACGGCCACCGACTGCGGGCGGAACAGGTGTTCGAGATTGCGAACGCTCATGGGTCTCTAGCCTCCTTCTTGCTTCAATCAGCCAGCGTACCGCAGGCATTGCAAGGCCTGGCTTGCGCTCCGTCAAGCCCGCGGGGGGTGGCTCCGCCAACAATCAGCGCAGCAAGCGAACCAAAGAGAGCCGCAAGAGAACCGCAAGAGAACCACACTGGATCCACCATGAACCCACTGAGCCACGCGCAGCGGCAGAGCCTGGAAGGCCTGCTGATCACACGAGAAAAACAACTCGACGCCGAAATCACTGCCGCACGAGAGGCCACCCGCCTGCGCGACGGCGAGCGCTCAGGTGAAGTCAGCGACCGCAAGGAAACTGCCGACGACCAGGCCACCGAAGAAGTGGCACAAGCCGAAACCGAACGCGACATCGACGAGCTGAGGGCCGTGCAAGCCGCCCGCCTGCGTTTGCAGGCAGGGCTCTATGGCCAATGCGTCGACTGCGGCGAGCCGATCGCGTTTGCGCGCCTGCAGGCGCAACCCGCGGCCTTGCGCTGCGCACCTTGCCAGGCCGGCCATGAAGAAAAGACCAACCGCAGGCGCTAAGCTCGACTCACCTTCCCACGCGAGAGCACACCATGAAAATCCTTCTGCCCGTTGATGGCTCCGAGCATTCGCTCAACGCCGTGCGCTACGCGATCCGCCTGGTGCAAGAGGGCCTGAGCGCCAGTTTCGTGCTGACGAATGTGCAAGAGCCCACCTACCTTTACGAGATGGTGCTCGCGCCCGACGCCGAGGTGCTGGAGCGTGTGACCGGCGCCGCCGGCAGCCACTCGCTCGAAGCCGCCGAAGACCTGCTGCGCCAGGCCGAGCTGCCGTTCGAGCGCGAGATCGCAAGCGGTGACCCGGCGCACACGATTCTGGAAACCGGCGAGCGCTACGACTGCGACGCCATCATCCTGGGTGCCCGCGGCCGCGGCGTGGTGCGCAGTGCCCTGCTGGGCTCGGTGTCGCAGGCCGTGCTGCATGGCTCGCCGGTGCCAGTGACCATCGTGCGCGAGAGCCCATCTCACTGGGCGCGCGAAACCGCCGAGTAGCCCGCGACTCTGGCACGCTGCGCCGGTCGGTCGCTCGCGCGGTAGCGCTTTTCAGCCGGGGCTTGCAACGCCCGTCATGATGCGCGGGTCGCCGCTCTTGCCCAGGTGCACCTGGGTGCCGTAGCCACGGTAACGCTGGTGCAACAGCTTGGCCCGCTGCAGCAGCGCGTCGGCATCGGGAATGCGGGCGTGGTGGCGTTCGATCGTGTGCAGCGCCAAATCCACCAGCTTGGCATTGAGCGTCACTTCGGCGCTGGCAAGCAGCATCTGCACAGCTTCTGCAGGCGCGCCACCGATCGTTTTGGAGACGGCCTCTTCGGCTTGTTCGCAGATGGTGGTGTAGGTCTTGCGCACACTGTCTTCGAACACCTTGTGGCCGAACGAGGCTCGTACCAGCAGCTCGGTGGTTGTTTTTGACACCGCAAAACGGCGGGCGAGCTTGAGCATGTCGTCTTCAATGCCGTCGAGCGTCAATTCATTCTTGGACAAACGGGCCAACAAGGCCACCAGGTTGCACGCGGCCTCGAACTCGAAGTTGGGCAAGCTGATCTCGGCGATCAGCTCGCGGGCCAGCACGACCGCGTCAGCCACACGCCTGTCCAACAGTGCGTTGAGGGTGCTGATCACCTTCTCGAAGCGCCTCAGGCGCGGGCTGCCCGTCTGCGGCGCCCGCGCTGCGGCCATGGCGTTGAGCGACTGGGTCAGCCCCCGGCGGTCACCGAGATCGAATTGCACCACCGCCAGCAAGACGAGCCCCTGCAAATCGAAGATGCGCGAGTTCAAACCCAGGCGCGCCGCTTTCGCCAACACGTCGGCCGCTTCTTTGGGGTCGCCGTAATAGAAGGCGAGCAGACCATGCTTGACCAGGCGAGCCACGCTGCCTGGGGTGAGCGTGGTCGCCTGGCGCAGCGCATTGAGCGCCATGTCGGGCTGCCCCTGATCGAGCAGGACGCGGCCCATCACGTCGTAGGCGTCCGCGTAGCTGGGCAGCTCGTTCAACAGGCTCTCGAGCGTGCGCCGTGCCTGGACTGTGCCACCCGAGTCGTACTGGGTGCGGGCCACCCCCAGCCGCGCCCAGGGAACAGCGCCGACCAGGAGAATCGCGTCGAACAGCTCCTGCGCCGCGTGCGGCTTGCCCAAGCGCAGCCACAACTCGGCACCGATTCTCGCCGCCTGCACCCAGGCCGGGCCGCGCGTCTTGAAGCGCACCTGGCACATTTCGGCGGCCCCAACGAAGTCTTCTTTTTGTATCAGCGCGAAGATGTCTGCCAGCATGCGCTTGCTCTGACGCGCATGAGCCAGACGCTGGCGCAAGCCATCGGCGGTGTGAGGCTTCAAGAGGTAGGCGTCCAGCGCGGCCTCTGCTGCTTCGGCCACCTTCGCGTAGCCCGCCTCGCTGGAGATCATGACCACCACGGTAGACAGCGGCAGCAGGTGCGAAAGCCGCAGGTCGTCCATGATGTCTTGGCCGCTCACCGGCTCACCATCGAAGTGGTATTCGCACAGCACGATGTCAAACCGCTGGGTTTCGAGCAGGCGACGCCCTTCTTGTGCTTTGCGGGCCTGCACGATCTCGGGCACTGCAAAGTCGCGCAGCATCGCCACCAGCGCGCTGCGCGAACCCGTGTTGCTGTCGATCACCAATGCACGGGCCTTCGATATCTCGGAGTCGAGCGGAACCATGGCACCCCCCAGTTGGCGTATCGCGCTCAGCCCAAAGGCGATGACATTGCGCGCAGTAGGCCCATACTGCGGCGAAACGGCGGCGGGCGCCAGCCCAAGGCCGGCAATAGACAGGTCTTTGGTTGACGGCGGCTCTTTGATGGAGGTCGATACGCGTGCGGGGCGGGCTCACACTGCTCAGTGCAGCGCAGCCTCGGTGCGGTAGAGCATGTCGCTCCATTGTTTGCCGAGATCGACCCATTGGTTCCAGGCCTGTGACGGGTCAGCCGCTGCGGCGGCCTCAGCAGAGTCGGCAACCGCCGGCGCGAAGCCGGGCTGCGGCAGCTTGAGCGGCGTACCCACCAGCTTGGCCACATCACCGCCCACGGCGGCGGCATTGCGGGTGAGCAGGCTCATCGCATCGGCCTGGGTGGCGGCACAAATGGCCGCCAGTTGCTGCCAGTACCTGCCCGAAGACTCCATGTCAAAGCGCAACAGCTCGGCCTGTTGGTTGAAAAGATCGGCAGGCGTACCCGCCTTGGCGATTTCGGACTGGGCTTTTTCGTGGTGCAGGCGTGCGTCGTGCGCGGCCTGCATCTGGCAGCGGCGAATCTCTTCGGCGCCCTTGAAGACCACATCGCTCAAGGCGATCAGCGCCTGCAGCTGGTCTTGCGAGAAGGCCAGCGCCGTATCGGGCGCCGAAGCCTCCACCTTGGCAACCGTCGCGTGGCCGGTGCCTGCCTTCTGAGTCTTGCTTGCCATGGGGTGTCTCCTGTGCGGGTTGATGAATCAAACCGGTCACCGCGCCCACCGCGCAATCGGCCGAGTTCTGTTTTAAGACCTAGTGCACAGACCCACATTGCGCAAGCGCAAAGAAGTTGTCATGTGCCGTGCACGTACTTGCCCGGCGCATTGCCAAGCGTCGGCAGGCTTGCATTGAAACGCGGTATGCGCCGTTTGCCCGAATGCCCACTCAGCCAGTGCTGCCATGTCGGCCACCAGCTGCCGGGTTGTGCCGCAGTACCTGCGAGCCACGCGGGGCCATCCTGGAATGGCGCACCCCGCTTGCGCACGGCCACTCGGTGGCTCGCTTCGGGGCTGGCCAGCGGCCCCGCGGGCGGGTTGACGATGGCGACGTTGTGGCCGCCCGAGCTGAGTACAAAGGTCAGCTCGGTGTCGGTCAGCAGATGAATCTTGTAGACCGACTGCCACGGCGACACGTGGTCGCGCTCGGTGGCCACACAGAACACCGGTTGGTGAATGTCTTGTGTCGCCACCGGTTTACCCAGCGCCTGGTAGCGGCCTTCGGCAAGGTCGTTGCTCAGGTAAAGCCAGCGCAGGTATTCGCTGTGCATGCGTGCGGGCATGCGGGTGGCGTCGGCGTTCCAGGCGCGCAGGTCGGTGAGCGGCGTCTGTGCACCCATCAGGTACTCGTGCACGAGCTTGGACCACACCAAGTCTTTGGAGTTGATGAGCGCAAAGGCGCCCGCCATTTGCCGCCCGTCGAGGTAACCCCGCTCGGCCATCAGGTCTTCGACGAAAGAGATTTGGCTCTCGTCGATGAACAGGCCCAGCTCGCCCGGCTCTTCAAAGTCGATCTGTGCGGCCAGCAGGCTCACGGTCTTGAGTGGCGACGGCGACCGCCGCGCCAGTGCTGCCGCCGCCACAGCCATCAGCGTGCCGCCGAGGCAGTAGCCCACGGCATGAACCCCGACACGCGGGCATTGCTGCTGCACGGCGGCAAGTGCTGCGAGCACACCAAGCTCCAGGTAGTCGTCCATGCCCAGATCGCGGTCTTCGGCACCGGGGTTCTTCCAGGAAATCATGAACACCGTGTGGCCCTGGTCGACCAGGTACTTGACCATCGAGTTCTGCGGCGACAGGTCGAGCACGTAGTACTTCATGATCCACGAGGGCACGATCAGGAGCGGCTCGGGGTACACCGTGGGCGTGCTCGGGTCATAGCGGATCAGCTCGATCAAGTGGTTGCGAAACACCACCTTGCCCGGCGTGGTGGCCACCGTCTCGCCGGGCTTGAAGCGCTCGGCGCCGGGCGGTGGCCCTTCGGCCAGCACGGCCATCGCGTCGCGCCACCAGTTGGCAAAGCCGGTGGCGAGGTTCTTGCCGCCGCTGACCATGGTTTCGTGCAGCACCTGCGGGTTGGTCGGTATGAAGTTCGATGGCGAACACATGTCGAGCCACTGCCGCGTAACAAACTCGACCACCTCCTCATGGTGGCGCGACACGCCACGCACGCCGGTGGTGGCTTCGTTCCACCAGCGCTGGGCGAGCAAAAAACCCTGCGCCCATCCGTTGTACGGCGGCGCCTGCCATTGCGAGGCCTTGAACCGCTTGTCTTGCGGTGTGGGCATTTCGCAGGGCGGGCACTTGCCTTGTTGCGAGGCCTGGAGGTAGCTCAGCCATTGCAGGGTTTTGTGCAGTGCACTTTGAGCCAGTTCGACCTGTTTGCCAGGCGATGCCGCGAGATGGCTCTGCCAGTCGCCGAGTGCAGCCCTGAGCGCCGACGGCGAGATGCCATGCGACACGCGTGCGAGCGTGGTGGTCAGCGGCAGATCGAGCGTGTGATGCAAGAGCGGTGTGTGACGGCGAGCGGTGTTGGGCATGAACGGGCTTGTCGGGGTGGCGGCGAGCGCCTATGTTCTCTGTTCAGGCACGCAAAACCGTTGAGCGGTATCAAGCCAACTTGATCTTTCACAACAACAACCGCGCAGACCGCCCTACGCTCCAAGCGCATCCTGACCTCATCGCTCACGCGGATGGAGACAAGCATGACGAGCGAAAGCAACCACCTGTCGACGGGCTCGACCAAGCCCGATCTCATTTTGCTGGCCTTGTTTCAGAGCCGCTTGCGAGAGCGCTCGCTCTACCTCGGCGAGCTGATCCGTTCGCAGCGCCGCCGCCTGCGCCCGAGCGAGCCGCTTGATGACGTGGCGCCGGGCGAGAGCGATGCCACGCTCGCGCATATCCGCCTGGCCGAAGAGGCGCTTGCCGCAGTGCAACAAGCCGAAGAGCGCATCGGCCGCGGCCGTTACGGCCTGTGCGACGACTGCCACGAGCCCATCGGTTGGGACGAGTTGCTGCAAGCGCCCGAGCAGACCGTGTGCCGTGACTGCAGCCAGTTTGGTGAGCTTGACGGGAGCCGGCTCAAATCTTGATCTGGCTCACGCTGGCTGAGCGCCGGCTTGCGCAGACTCCTCCGGTCAACCCGGGAGAGCCCAGCCATGACCTACCGAAGCATCCTCGTCCACCTGGACGAATCGCCGCGTTGTGCGGCGCGTGTGGCGCTGGCGGCCACGCTGGCCCGCGCCCACGGCAGCCACCTGCTCGGCCTCGCGCCCAGCGGTGTGGTGAACCTGCCGGCTTCGCTGCAGCCGAAGCAGCTCGCGGCCGCAGGTGCCGCACGCGAGCAGATGCTGCAGCGCGCCGCCGAGCTGGTGCACCGTTTCAACGCACAGGTGGCGCCGCTCGGCCTGGCCTCGCGTGAAGGCCGTGTGCATGACGACGACAGCCTGAGCGCGGTGCTGGAACACGCCAGCGGCGCCGATCTGGTGGTGCTGGGGCAAAACGACCCGAAGCACTTCACGCCGCTGGTGCCGTGGGACTTCCCGCAGCAGGTGTTTTTGCACGCCGGCCGGCCGGTGCTGGTGGTGCCGTATGCGGGTGAGTTCAAGACGGTGGGCGAGCAGGTGGTGGTCGCTTGGTACGACAGCCGCGAGGCCGCCCGTGCGCTGGCCGATGCGCTGCCGATCTTGCGCCGCGCGCAGCAGGTCAACGTGCTCAGCTTTGTGCACCCACGTGACGGCGACACCGCTCAGCCGGTCGAGGGTGTGGGGGTCTGGCTGCAACGCCATGGCATCAAGGCCCAGCTTCGCCGCGCGGTGACCGAGCTCGACGTGGGCAACGCATTGTTGTCGTGCGCCTGCGACCTCGGCGCCGACCTGATCGTGATGGGCGGTTATGGCCATACGCGCATCACCGAGCTGGTGGTGGGTGGCGTGACCCGCTCGGTGCTGGCACAAATGACGGTGCCGGTGTTGATCTCACATTGATCATCAAGACAAGCCCCGCACATGAAAATCACCTTCCTCGGAGCGGCCGATGCCGTCACCGGCTCGCGCCACCTGGTTGAGATCGGCTCGCAAAAGATCTTGCTCGACTGCGGCATGTTCCAGGGCTTCAAGACGCTGCGCCAGCGCAACTGGGCACCCTTCCCGGTGCCACCCAAAGAGATCGATGCCGTGGTGTTGAGCCACGCCCACCTCGACCACAGCGGCTGGCTGCCGGCACTGGTGCGCGACGGCTTCAGCGGCCCCATCTTGTGCACCCTGGCCACACGCGACCTTGCCGAGGTGCTGCTGCTCGACGCGGCCCACCTGCAAGAAGAAGACGCCCGCCGCGCCAACCGTTATGGCTTCAGCCACCACACACCGGCCCTGCCGCTGTACACCGTGCGCGACGCCAAACGCGCCATCGCCAAGCTCAAGCCCGTGCCTGCCGGGCGAGATGTGACGGTGGGTGATGCCCGTGTGTCGCTCACCCCGGTAGGCCACCTGCTCGGCGCCTGCGCCGTCACCCTGCACGCCAAGAACGACACGCTGGTCTACTCGGGCGACCTGGGGCGCGACGACGATCTGCTGATGCCGCCACCCGAGCACATCGCCCATGCCGACGTGCTGCTGGTCGAGTCGACCTATGGCAACCGCGCCCACCCGATTGAAAACACACAGGAGCGGCTGGGGGGAATCATCCGCGCCACCGTGCGCCGTGGCGGCAGCGTGCTCTTGCCCTCGTTCGCCGTGGGCCGCGCACAATTGCTGCTGCTGTGCCTGCAGCGCCTGCGCAGCGCCGGCGAGATACCGCACGAACTCCCGATCTTTCTCGACAGCCCCATGGCCACCGCCGCCACCGAGCTCTACCGCAAGCACCGCAAGCTGCTGCGCGTGCCCACCCGCGAAATCACCAACCTGTGCGACGGCGTGACCATCATCACCACACCGCAACAGTCAGAGAAGCTCACGCGCTCGCGCTACCCCTGCGTCATCATTTCAGCCAGCGGCATGGCGACCGGCGGGCGGGTGCTGCACCACCTCAAGCACTTGGCGCCCAACCCGCGCAACCACATCGTTTTCCCTGGCTTCCAGGTGGGCGGCACACGCGGCGCGAAGATGATTGCCGGCGCCACCGAGGTGAAGATCTTCGGCGAATACGTTGCGGTCAAGGCCGAGGTGAGCCACCTCGACGGCATGTCGGGTCATGCCGATGCCAACGGCCTGCTGAAGTGGCTGCGCGGTTTCGAGAAAATGCCGCGCCAGGCCTTCGTGGTGCACGGCGAGCCAGTGGCCAGCGACGCGCTGCGCTCGCGCATGGCCGACGAACTGGGCTGGAACGTCAGCGTGCCCGAGCACCTGGCCCACGTGGTGGCCTGAGAGCCTATGAACAAATCCGACACACCCGCTCGTGCGCCCCAAACGGCGCCGCTCGTCGTTGCAAATGCTCGCCGTAGCCCGAGCTACGACTGTGCTTTGCGCCTAGATCGACTCCGTCTGGCGCACCCGC
>JBKJJF010000010.1:0-1598 GCA_046598195.1 Rhizobacter sp.
CCCCAGGTGGGTTGCGACACGATCAGCAGCTTGGGGTTGGCATCGATCTCACGGCCGACCAAAAACTTCTGCAGGTTGCCGCCTGAGAGGCTCTTGGCTGCCGCCTCGGCCCCGCCGGCTTTCACGTTGAAGCGGGCGATGAGGTGGCGTGCCAGGTCGGCCACCTGCTGGGTGTGCAGCCAGCCACCGCGGCCCACCGCTTCGGTGCGGGTGAGCAGGGTGTTCTGCGCGAGCGACAGCGTGGGCACGGCGCCGCGCCCCAGCCGCTCTTCGGGCACAAAGTGCAGCCCGGCTTCGCGCCGGGGTTGTGGCGCCTTGTGGCCGATGGGCTTGCCAAACAGCTGGATGGCGTTGGGCGCCGCGCGGGTGTCTTCGCCCGAGAGCGCGGCCATCAACTCCTGCTGGCCATTGCCCGACACACCGGCAATGCCAACGATCTCGCCGGCGCGCACCTCCAGGCCGATGCCTTGCAGGCTCATGCCGAACTGGTCAAGTTTGGGCAGGCTCAGCTCGTGCACCGCCAGCACCACCTCGCCGGGTGTGCGGGGCTCGTGTTTCAGCTCGGGTGGCTCGGCGCCGATCATCAGCTTGGACAGGCTGGCGTTGGTCTCTTGGGTCGGGTCGACCTCGCCGGTGACCTTGCCGCCACGCAGCACCGTGCAGTGGTGGCACAGCGCACGAATCTCGTCGAGCTTGTGGCTGATGTAGAGGATGCTGCAGCCCTCGCTCGCCAGCTTGCGCAAGGTGATGAAAAGTGTTTCGACCGCCTGCGGTGTGAGCACCGAGGTGGGCTCGTCGAGGATCAAGAGCTTGGGCGACGTCATCAGCGCGCGCACGATTTCGACCCGCTGGCGTTCGCCCACCGAAAGTGTGTGCACCGGGCGCAGCGGCTCGACATCCAGGCCGTAGACCTTGGACACCTCGGTGATGCGCGCTGTCACCTCGGCCAGCGTGATGTGCTTGCCCAGGCCCAGCCACACGTTCTCGGCCGCGGTGAGGGTGTCGAACAGGCTGAAGTGCTGGAACACCATGCTGATGCCCAGCGCGCGCGCCTCGGCCGGGTTGTGCACCTGCACCGGCTCGCCGTTCCAGCGGATCTCACCTTCATCGGGCCGCACCGCGCCGTAGATCATCTTCATCAGCGTGGACTTGCCCGCGCCGTTTTCACCCAGCACCGCATGGATCTCGCCGGGCTTCACGCGCAGGCTCACCTGGTCGTTGGCCTTGACGGCGGGGTAGGTCTTGCTGAGGTTGATGAGTTCGAGTCGAAGCATGTTCAGCTCAAGAGGTCGTAGAGCGCGCGGGCCACCACCTTGGTCGCGCGGCGCAGGTCATTCAGCACGATGTGTTCGTCGGCCCGCTTCGCGTTGGACTCCAGCACGCTGCGCGGGCCGGCGCCATAGATCACGGCCGGGATGCCCTGCTCGCAGTACAGACGCACATCGGTGTAGAGCGGGCTGCCCGAGGTCGGAATGGGTTCGCCGAACACCGCTTGGCCGTGTTTCTGCAAGGCTTCGACCAAGGGTTTGTTGCCCGGCAGCGGCTGCAATGCGCGCGCCAAAAGCAGGCGTTTGATGTCGACCGTGATGCCCGGCTGC
>JBKJJF010000059.1:0-9865 GCA_046598195.1 Rhizobacter sp.
CGCCGTCGGTGCGAGCACCTTCGGCTCTGACGCGCTCGGCTGGCACAAGTACGCCGCTTCGCTGCAATATGAAACCACGCAGAACGAGCTGTTGGGCAGCCTGCAATACCTCTTCCAAGATCAGCACCTGATCACGCTGCAGCGCGAAGTGACAGCCCGCGCCTGGGAAAACGGCAACCAAGAAAAAGACGTCACCGCCTACGACCGTGAAACCCGCGCGCAGTGGTTGAGCGTGTTGCCTTGGCTGCGCCTGGATCGGCGTATCGCTTTTGGCGTGGGTGCTGCGTTCGATCATGTGGAACGTGTGCACCCCGAGCGGGTCACCACCAGCGGCGTGCCCAGAACCGAGCGGCTGCTGGCGGCCTTGCTCAGCTACGACACCACCGGCGGCAACTGGTGGTCGGAAGGCAGCAACCGCGGCCAGCACGCCACGCTGCTGTACGAAAGCTACCGCCCGTTTGCGCGTGAAGGCCGGAGTGACTACGACGGCAGCGTGCTGCGCTTCGACTGGCGCGGCTTCGTGCCCGTGGGTCGCAGCGTGCTGGCCCTGCGCCACACCGAAGCGCATGCGCGTGGCTTCACTGAGCGCTTTCAGCTGGGCGGCGCGATCGACCCCCAGCTGCAGCTGGGCATGGCGCTCAACAGCCGCGACATCACGCTGCGCGGCTACAACCGCAGCAACGTGGTGGGCCTGCGTGGCGCCAACGCCCGCGTGAGCACGGTCGAGTGGCGCATGCCGATTGCTGACGTGGACCAGCACTTCATGACCCCGGCCGTCGGCCTGAACCGGGTGTCAGCCGCCGCTTTCTTCGACATCGGCGGCGCCTGGGACCAAGGCCATCGGCCCTTGCACTACCAGCGTGGCGTGGGCGTCGAGCTGCTGAGCGAGATCAAGCTGCTCTATGCCATGGGCCTGCAGCTGCGAGTCGGCGTGGCGCGAGGGCTCGACCAGCCCAAGGGCACCCGCGCTTACCTGGCCTTTGGTCGCGGCTTCTGAGAACCCCCACCGTTCGGGCTGAGCCTGTCGAAGCCAGCGCCGTGCACTGCGCGCCCTCCCTTCGACAAGCTCAGGGCGAACGGAAGTTCTCAGTGTCTCAGTGCAGCTTGTCGTTCGGTGGCCGTTTGTCGAACGACTTGGGCTTGTAGACGTTGCCTTCCCAGGTACCGCCTTCGCGGGCGCGCTGGATCGCTTCTTCGGCCACCTGGGCGGCGCTCTTGGGTGAGCTGCGGCGGCGATGGAAGAGTGAGCGGGCCCCGCCCCGAAGGCCTTGCCAGGTGCGGCGGGCGAAGGCGTCGACCTGCATGCGCAGGCGCACACCCAGCAGCAGCCGCGCCATCATCACGACGCAGATGGCCAGCACGGCAATGGCAAAAGACTTCTCGATCATGGTGGGCCAGATATTAGCCCCGTCCTTCACCCTGCCGCGAAACCACTGGCCGAGTGAGGTGGCTCAGCGGGCCAACTCCTGCACGCGCCATTGCACCTGCAGCTCCAATGCCTCGCCATGAGCCAGCACACGCAGGCCCGGGCGGTCTGGCAGGTGGAAGGCATCGATGGGGTGGGTGACAGGTTCGAAGCAGAAGGCCGGGCCAAGCGGCGGGCGGTACAGCAGGCAGCAGCCGTCGGCAAGGCCGCTGGCCTGCACGGCGGGCACACGCATGGCCAGGCTCAACGATTCTTCGGGCCAGTCGATCACCGCCTCGCCCGACCAGCCGGTGAACGCGTTGTCGATGAATGAACCGGTCACGGGAGCGCCGGTGTTCAGGTCCCAGCTCGGTGGGAGCCGATCGGTGTGTGAGGTGGGCAGCGGGTCATCACCGCAGAGCCACACGCCGCGCACCGGCGCCGTGAGCCGCATGCCGGCGCTGCGGTTGAACCAGGGGTGCAGGCCCAGCCCATAAGGCAGGGGCTCCTCGCCCAGGTGGGTGACGCGCACGCTCTGGTCGAGCCCGCCGTCGACGAGGGTGAAGCTCTGTTTGGCTCGGTAGTCGTAGGGGTTGCCGTCGAAGCGGTGCGATTCGAGGTGCATGACGAGGGTGTCAGCCGCCGTCTGTTCCAGGCGCCAGCGCTGCAGCCAGCCATCGCCATGGATGGGGTAGGGCTCGCCAGCGCGGTTGGGCGCCATCGCGTGAAAGTGGCCGGCCTGCTCGAAGCCCCCGCCGCTGATGCGGTTCGACCACGGCAGCATGGCGAAGTTGGCCAGCGAGTAGCGGTCTTCGTTGACACCGTCCCAGGGCCGCCAGAGGTTGAGCAGGCGCTGTGGCCGCGCCATCTGCCAGGCGGCCACACCACCCCCGAGGGTGGGCACCAGGCCCAGGCGCTGTTCGGCATGTTCCAGCCAGACGATGGGGTGTGCCATGGTCAGCCTGCGTAGAGGTTGGCCGGCCGGCCGGGGCTGTCGATGTCGATGGCGAACAGCGCACCGGCCAGTGTTTGGCTCGCGAGCTGCTCGGCCGTCAGCTCGAAGCGCGCGCTGGTGATGAAGAGCGTGCGCAAGTCAGGCCCACCGAATGCGACGTTGCTGATGTGGCTGGTGGGCAGCTCGATGCGTGCCAATTCGGCGGCGCTCATCGGGTCGTGGCAGGTCACGCGGGCGGCGCCCCAGTGGGCCACCCACAGGCGGCCGGCCGCGTCGGTGGTCATGCCGTCGGGGTAGCCCTCGTCGGGTTGAAAGCGCAGCCACAGCCGCTGGTGGCTCAGCTGGCCCGAGACCGGGTCGAAGTCGAACGCGTGAATGCGCCGCTCGGCCGTTTCGTTGAAGAACAGGGTGCGACCGTCGAGCGACCAGGTGGGCCCGTTGGTCACCGCATAACGTGCATCGAAGGCGAGCGTGCAGCGCTGCTCGGCGTCAAACCGATACAGCGCGCCGGTCGGCCGCGAGCAGCCGAAGTCCATGGTGCCGCCCCAGAAGCGGCCCTGTGCGTCGCACTTGCCGTCGTTGAAGCGGTTGCCGGGCTGCTGAGGCTCGGGGTTGTGCAGGCGTTGCAGCGTGCCGGTGTCGGTGTTGAAGAGCGCAAAGCCGCTGCGCAGCGTGACCAGCAGGCCGGGCTCGCTGGCGCGCTCGGCCACGGCCGAGATCTCTTCGTCGAATGGCCAGCTGTGGCGGGCCTGCGTGGCGAACTCATACCGATGCAGTTGGCGGCCGAGGATGTCGACCCAGTACAGCGCTTGCCGACGCACCGACCACAGCGTGCCTTCACCCAGCGTGGCCGCGGCCGGCCAGAGGCAGCGCAGATCGCTCGTGGGGTGGGGCGCCGTCATGTTTTCAGGCTTCAATGCGACTCGCGGGGCACTTCAGCGCCACTGCCACCCACCAGAAAGTCGAGGTCGGCCCCCAGGTGAGCCTGTTGCACATGCTCCACGTAGAGCTTGTACCAACCGCGCTTGGGCACCGGCTGGGCTTTCCATTGCGCGCGGCGCTTTGCCAGTTCTTCTTCAGACACCTCCAGGTGCAGGCGCCGGCCGGCCACGTCGAGCTCGATCATGTCGCCGCTTTGCACCAGGGCCAGCGTGCCGCCGGCCGCCGCTTCGGGCGAGGTGTGCAACACCACGGTGCCGTAGGCGGTGCCGCTCATGCGGCCGTCGGAGATGCGAACCATGTCGGTGATGCCTTTTTGCAGCACCTTCGGCGGCAGCGGCATGTTGCCCACCTCGGCCATGCCGGGGTAGCCGCGTGGGCCGCAATTTTTGAGCACCATCACGCAGTGTTCGTCGACGTCGAGATCGGGGTTGTCGATGCGGGCGTGAAAGTCTTCGATGTTCTCGAACACCACGGCGCGGCCCCGGTGCTGCAGCAAATGCGCCGATGCGGCTGAAGGTTTGATCACCGCCCCATCGGGCGCCAGGTTGCCGCGCAGCACGGCGATGCCGGCATCGGGCATGAACGGCGCTTCGGTTGTCTTGATGACATCGCGGTTGTAGCAAGGGGCGTCAGCGATGTTTTGCGCGATGGTCTTGCCGTTGACCGTGGGCGCATCGCCGTGCAGCAGCGGCGTGATCTCGCGCATCACCGCCGGCAGGCCACCCGCGTAATAAAAGTCTTCCATCAGGTACTTGCCAGAAGGCTGCAGGTTCAAGATGCAAGGCACCTCGGCGCCCAGTCGGTCGAAGTCGTCGAGCGTGAGCGGCACGCCGATGCGCCCGGCAATCGCCAGCAGGTGCACCACCGCATTGGTCGAGCCGCCGATGGCCGCATTGGTGCGGATGGCGTTTTCGAAGGCCTGGCGCGTGAGGATCTGCGACATGCGCAGGTCTTCTTTCACCATCTCCACGATGCGCCGGCCAGTGAGCTGCGCCAGGCGCTTGCGGCGTGTGTCGGCCGCGGGTATGGCGGCGTTCTCGGGCAGTGACATGCCCAGTGCTTCAACCATGCTGGCCATGGTCGAGGCCGTGCCCATGGTCATGCAGGTGCCGGTGGAGCGGTGCATGCACGACTCGGCGGCGGTGAACTCGTCCATGGTCATCTCGCCGGCACGCACCATCTCGCTCATCTGCCACACACCGGTGCCCGAGCCGATGTCTTGCCCGCGGAACTTGCCGTTGAGCATGGGCCCGCCCGACAGGCCGATGGTTGGCAGGTCACAGCTCGCCGCGCCCATCATCAGCGAGGGCGTGGTCTTGTCGCAGCCCATCAGCAACACCACGCCGTCGATCGGGTTGCCGCGGATCGACTCTTCGACGTCCATGCTCGCGAGGTTGCGAAACAGCATGGCGGTAGGGCGCAGCTGCGTCTCGCCGAGCGACATCACCGGGAATTCGAGCGGGAACCCACCTGCTTCGTACACGCCGCGTTTGACGAATTCCGCCAGCTCGCGAAAGTGCCCGTTGCATGGCGTGAGCTCGCTCCAGGTGTTGCAAATGCCGATGACCGGGCGGCCATCAAGCTCGTCATGCGGGTAACCCTGGTTCTTCAACCAGCTGCGGTGCATGAAGCCATCGCGGTCGGTCTTGCCGAACCAGGCCTGGCTGCGCCGCGACTTGGGGTTGTCGGGCTTCTTCTTCGAATCCATGGTCTTGTCGTCCTCCGGGTCAACAGCGAAGAGCTCTTGACGCGGCGCATCGTAACAAGGCACATTGATAGTAGAAAAATAACTAATTCGGTTCATGACATACCTAAATTGCAATATCGAAGGAACACCCGTGTCAGCCTCCCCGCACTCAGCCCCCACTCTCGCGACCTACGCCAGTCTTCGCGGCCGCTCTGTCTTTATCACCGGAGGGGGTAGCGGCATCGGCGCAGCCATGGTCAGTGCCTTCGTCGAGCAGGGCGCGAAGGTGGCCTTCGTCGACATCAACGAGACGGCCAGCCGCGACCTCGCACAGCAGCTCCAGGCCGCCGGCCATGCCGCGCCGTGGTGGTGTGCCTGCGATGTGCGCGACGTGCCGGCCCTGCAAGCGGCGATTGCCGATGCGGGCGCGGCCTTGGGCGACTTTGCCGTGCTGGTCAACAACGTGGCGAGCGACGACCGGCACACGCTGGAGTCGATCACTCCGGCCTACTACGACGAGCGCATGGCCATCAACGAGCGGCCCGCGTTGTTTGCCATCCAGGCGGTGGTGCCCGGCATGCAGCGCCTGGGCTTTGGCTCCATCGTTAACCTGGGCTCCACCGGGTGGCAGACCAAGGGCAGTGGCTACCCGTGCTACGCCATCGCCAAGTCATCGGTGAACGGGCTCACGCGCGGGCTGGCCGGCAGCCTGGGCAAGCACCGCATCCGCGTGAACACGGTGTCGCCGGGCTGGGTGATGACCGAGCGGCAGATCAAGTTCTGGCTGAACGAAGAGGGCGAGCGGGAGATCGCGCACAACCAGTGCCTGCCCGACAAGCTGCAACCCTGGGCGGTGGCGCGCATGGTGCTCTTCCTGGCGTCGGACGACGCAGCCATGTGCACCGCGCAAGAGTTCAAGGTCGACGCGGGCTGGGCCTGAGCGGGGAGGCCGTGCTACTGCGACGAGTTTTCACCTTTGCGGTGAAGACACCTTCACCCCTCACCGACCCACGACCTGCAGCACCACGCTGAGGTGTCAGTCGTCCGTCGACGGATCAAACCGGCAGCCGTACACCGTCACCGCCGTCGTCCTCAACGCCTTCAACATCACCTTGGCTGCTGGCGACAGCAGCTTGTCGGTGCGCGTGATGATGCCGAACGCATCCATGTGGCAAGGCAGCTCCATCGGCAAGATCGACACGATGCCGTGTGACGCGTAATAGCGCGCCACGTCGGTGGCCACCACCGCGATCATGTCGCTTTGCTGCAGCATCTTGGTGGTGAACAGCAAGGCCGAGGTCTCGATCACGTTGACCGGCGGCTCCAGCTTGTCTTCCTGGAACATCAGCTCGAAACGGTGGCGCAGCACGCTGCCCATGGGCGACACGATCCAGCCTGCGCTGACCACGTCGCGCAGCCCAAGGTTGGCCACGTTCAGCAGCGGGTGGCCGGGCCGCGTGATGGCGCACACCGGCTCTTCGGCGAGCACTTCGTAGCGCAGGTCGGTCTTGTCGTGCTGGGCGAACAAGCGCGCCACCAGCATGTCGAGCTTGCCGTGGCTCAGGCGCTCCATCAGCACGTCGCTGGTCTCGATCTGCAGCGCAATGCGCAGGCTCGGGTGCTCTTGCTTCACCAGCGCCACCGCTGGCGGCAGCAGCACCAGCCCCGGCGCGGTGATCGCGCCCACGCTCACCTGGCCGAAGCGGCCAGCTTTCAGCGCCTCCAGTTCGTCGTGCGCCTGGTTCAGGCTGGCCAGCGCCACGCGGGCATGGCGGATCATGGTTTCGCCGTACCAGGTGGGCCTCATGCCGCGTGGCAGGCGCTCGAAGAGCGGCACCTCGAGCACGTCTTCCAGGTCCTTTAGCAGCTTGGAGGCGGCGGGCTGCGTCATGTTGAGCACCTGCGCCGCGCGGTGGATGTTGCCTTCTTCGGCCAACGCCACCAGCAGCAGCAGCTGGCGGGTCTTCAGGCGGGCGCGGATGAACCAATGGGTGTAGGTCGACATGGAATCAAGGCATTCGGGTTTTCATCGATGCCGAAGCGTATATCGGTTGGTGGCAAATATCTATTAGGAAGTTATCTCACGCCTTCGTACCATGCGGCACCTTGATTTGGGGCCCGGCGAATTCATGAGACTGATCCAGTTCATCGACGATGACAGTTCCCAGCGTGCAGGCCGCGTCAGCGACGACGGGCTGACGGTGCGCCGCATCGGCGACTACCGCAGCAGCTTCGCGCTGGCCCAGGCGGCGGTGTCCCACGGTGTGAGCCTGCAGGCGCAGGCCGATGCCGCTTCATCCGCCGGCACTGCCGTGCCCTACGCCATGCTGCAAGCCGAACAGCGCCTGCTCTCACCCGTCACCCACCCCGACCCGGCGCATTGCCTCGTCAGCGGCACCGGCCTCACCCACCTGGGCAGCGCCGCCGCACGCGACGCCATGCACCACAAGCTCGCGGGTGGCGAAGAGACGCTGTCGGACTCGATGCGCATGTTCAAGTGGGGCCTCGACGGTGGCCGCCCCACCGACGGCGCCTCGCCGGGCGTGCAGCCCGAGTGGTTCTACAAGGGCAACGGCCATATCGTCGCTGCGCCCGGTGCACCCCTCACCATGCCCGACTTCGCACTCGATGGCGGTGAAGAGCCCGAGCTGGTCGGTATCTATCTGATCGGACCCGACGGCACGCCGCAGCGCCTGGGCTTCGCCATCGGCAACGAGTTCTCCGACCACGTGACCGAGCGGCAAAACTACCTCTACCTCGCGCATTCGAAGTTGCGCGCCTGCGCCGTGGGCCCCGAGCTGCGCACCGGCGCGCTGCCCGAGCACCTGGCCGGCACCAGCCGCATTCGGCGTGGCTCGCAGGTGGTGTGGGAGAAGCCGTTTCAAACCGGCGAGGCCAACATGAGCCACACGATTGCCAACCTCGAGTACCACCACTTCAAATACGCCGCGCACCGCCAGCCGGGCGACGTGCATTTGCACTTCTTCGGCACCGCGACGCTGAGCTTTGCCGACGGCATCAAGGTGCTGCCCGGTGACTGTTTCGAGATCGACCTGCCGGCGCTGGGTGCGCCACTCGTCAACCCGCTGGCCTTGGCCGAGCGCGGCTTCGCCTACGGCGGCGTGAAAGCACTTTGAGCACAGGCCATGGCGCAGAAATTCAAGAACTACATCAACGGCCGCTGGGAAAACGGTGTCACCACCGGTGCCAGCGAGAACCCCTCAGACCTCTCCGACGTGGTGGGCGAGTACAGCCGCGCTGACATCAAGCAGACGCAAGAAGCCATTCGCGCCGCGGCCGATGCACGCGGCGCCTGGGGTGGCAGCACGCCGCAGCGGCGTGCCGACGCGCTCGACCAGATCGGCAGCGAAATCATCGCCCGCAAGGATGAGCTGGGTGAGCTGCTGGCCCGCGAAGAGGGCAAGACCTTGCCCGAAGCGATTGGCGAGACCGTGCGTGCCGGCAACATCTTCAAGTTCTTTGCCGGTGAGTCGCTGCGCATCGGTGGCGAGCGCATGGCCTCGGTGCGCCCGGGTGTCGACGTGGAGGTGAGTCGCGAGCCGGTGGGCGTGGTCGGCATCATCGCGCCGTGGAATTTTCCGTTTGCGATCCCCGCATGGAAGATTGCACCCGCGCTGGCTTACGGCAACACCGTCGTCTTCAAGCCGGCGGAGCTGGTGACCGCCTGCGCCTGGGCGCTGGCCGAGATCATCAGCCGCGCGGGCTTGCCGGCCGGTGTGTTCAACCTGGTGATGGGCAGCGGCCGGCAAGTGGGCCAGGCGCTGGTCGACAGCGCACAGGTCGACGCCATCAGCTTCACCGGCTCGGTCACCACGGGTGAACAGATCCTCAAGGCCACGGCTGCACGCCGCGCCAAGGTGCAATTGGAGATGGGCGGCAAGAACCCGCTCATCGTGCTGAACGACGCCGACATGGAGCAGGCCGTCGAGTGCGCCGTGCAAGGCGCGTATTTTTCGACCGGCCAGCGTTGCACGGCCTCGAGCCGCTTCATCGTCGAGGCCGGTGTGCACGACGCCTTCGTGAGCCGTGTGCGCGACCGTGTGAAGGCCTTGCGCGTGGGCCATGCCTTGCTGCGCGACACCGAGATCGGCCCGGTGGTGAGCAGCGACCAGCCGGCGCAGAACCTGTCGTATGTGGAGATCGGCCGCAACGAAGGCGCCGAGCTCGTGTGGGGCGGCGAGGCGCTGACACGCGACACGCGCGGCCACTACATGAGCCCGGCGCTGTTTCTCGCGCAGCCGCAGCACCGCATCGCCCGCGAAGAGATTTTCGGCCCGGTGGCCTGCGTGCTGCGTGCCGACGACTACGAGCACGCGCTCTCGCTCGCCAACGACACGCCGTTCGGCTTGTGTGCTGGCATTTGCACCACCTCGCTCAAGCGCGCCACACACTTCAAGCGCCACATCCAGGCCGGCATGGCGATGGTCAACCTGCCGACGGCGGGGGTTGACTACCACGTGCCCTTCGGCGGGCGCAAAGGCTCCAGCCACGGCCCGCGCGAGCAGGGGCGATATGCCGCCGAGTTCTACACCACCGTCAAGACGGCCTACACCCTGGCTTGAACCCGTGCTTGACACCCTGCAACAACCACCAACCCGCTGACATCAAGCCCCCCAAGAAGAAACCGATTTCACCGCGTGGCGCCAAGACCACCCCACCCATCACACATCAGCTAGAGGAGACATCAATGAAACGGCAACGACGTACCCTGTTCGCGGCCATGGCCGCTGCATCCCTCGCGGGCACCTGGCCGCTGAGCGTCCTGGCCCAGAAGAAAATCGTCCTGGGCTTCAGCCAGATCGGCGCCGAAAGCGAATGGCGCACGGCCAACAGCGAGTCGATCAAGTCGGCCGCC
>JBKJJF010000030.1:0-15495 GCA_046598195.1 Rhizobacter sp.
CTTGAACAGCGCGCCTTCTTAAAGTTTGACGAAAAGTCAGAGGGGGTATAGCTCAGCTGGGAGAGCGCTTGCATGGCATGCAAGAGGTCAGCGGTTCGATCCCGCTTACCTCCACCAAGAACGCAGGTTCGCGGCGGCGCGCAGTTCAAGAGGTATGAAGGATTGAGTCCCCTTCGTCTAGAGGCCTAGGACACCACCCTTTCACGGTGATTACAGGGGTTCGAATCCCCTAGGGGACGCCAAGTTTGATGGCGCTTGTGCAGCGATGCAGAAGCCATCTGGAGTGGTAGTTCAGTTGGTTAGAATACCGGCCTGTCACGCCGGGGGTCGCGGGTTCGAGCCCCGTCCACTCCGCCAGACAAGACAACGGGTTAGCGCGAAAGTGCTAACCCGTTTTTCTTTGGTCTTTCGATCACGGTTGTCGCGGGTGCCGCGATGCCTGTGCGTGATCGGCTGGAACGATTCAGCATCTTCTGTGATGTGCGTGTTGGGCCGACCATCGGGCCACCGACTCCAGCGCCCACCGGCGTGACATCACATGACAAGCACTGCAACGGAACAGCCCAGAACCTATCGCCAACTCATCGCCGGCGCGTGGGTCGAGGCCGAAGGAGGCAGCACCTTCGACGACACCGACCCCTACACCGGCAAAGTGTTTGCGCAGATCCCTGCTTCCAGCGGGGTGGACGCTCAACGTGCCATCGATGCCGCCCAGTCTGCATTCCCCGCCTGGGCTGCGATGGGCGCGCGCGCGCGGCAAGCGTTGTTCCTGAATGCCGCCAATGTGCTGGAGCGCCGTGCTGACGAGGTGGTGTTGCTCATGGCGCAGGAAACCGGGTCAGCCAGCCCGTTCTCGCGCTTCCAGATCCAGTGGGCGACGGGGTTGCTTCGACAGGCGGCCGGCTACCCCTACCTCGCGGGTGGCGAGATCGTGCCGTCAGACAACCCGGGCGTGTTTGCGATGGCCGTGCGTCGACCGCTCGGTGTCGTGGCCGGCATTTCGCCGTGGAACGGTTCGCTGGCGCTGGGCTTTCGCACCATCGTGGCGCCTCTGGCCTGCGGCAACACGGTGGTGCTGAAGCCGTCTGAGGACGCGCCCGTCTGCGCCGGCATCCTGATGGGCGAGATCTTGACCGAGGCGGGCTTTCCGCCCGGCGTGCTCAACGTGGTGACCCACGCGCCTGGCGAAGTGGGGCCGATTGCTGACCGGCTGTTCGAAGACCGCCGTGTGCGTGCCTACAACTTCACCGGCTCTTCGGCCACCGGCGCCGCACTCGCTGCGCGGGCCGGCCAGCACCTCAAGCGCATCGCGCTGGAGCTCGGTGGCTACAACCCGATGCTGGTGCTGAAGGATGCCGACCTGGCGTACGCGGTCGACACTGCCATCTTTGCGGCCTTCTTCCACCAGGGCCAGATCTGCATGAACACGCGCAAGATCTTGGTCGACCGGTCGATCTACCCTCAGTTCCTGGATCGTTTTGCCGCACGCGCCAAAGACATCAAGGCGGGCGACCCGGCGAACCCCGCCACCAAGATCGGCCCGCTGATCAACGACCGCGCGGTGGCCCACGTGAAGCAAGGCATTGCCCAAGCGGTGGCGCTTGGTGCGCGCATCGTGGCCGGTGGCTCCCATGACGGGCGTTGTTTCGAGCCGACCGTGTTGGTCGACGTGCCCAAGGAGGCACCGATTTACTGCGAAGAGGTGTTCGGGCCGGTGGTGCTGGTCGAGCCCTTCGACAGCGAAGACGAGGCGATCGACAAGGCCAACGCCACGAACTTTGGCCTGTCGGCATCGATCATGACGGCCGATGTGTGGAAGGGAGTTCGCCTGGGCGAGAGGATTCAAGCGGGCATGGTCAACGTCAACGGGCCGACGATGGGTGGCGAGCCGCAGATTCCCTTTGGTGGGGTCAAGGACAGCGGCTGGGCGCGCTTCGGCCGCTGGGCCATCGACACCTTCACCGACCTCAACCTCGTCACCATCAGCCAGAACAAGCGGCAGTACCCGCTCTGAGCATGTGTTGAGAAGTGCCCGATCGCATTGCCGATCGGGCACCCGGGTCAGACCTCGTCGACGATGCGGTTGCGCAGCACGCCTATGCCTTCGACCTCGACCTCACACACGTCACCCGCCTTCATCCACACCTGCGGCTTGCGCGCCAGCCCTACGCCCGAAGGTGTGCCGGTGATGATGATGTCGCCCGGCTGCAGCGCCATCGCCTCGGAGCAGACCGACACCAGAGTGGCCACGTCGAAGATCATGTCGCCCGTGTTGGCGTTTTGCAGCGTCTCGCCGTTCAGTCGGCAGCTAAGTTGCAGGCCTGAAGCACCGGCTGGCAACTCGTCTGCGGTGACGAACTCGGGGCCGAAGGAGCCGCTCGCGTCGAAATTCTTGCCCAGCATCCACTGGTTGGTGCGCAGCTGGTAGTCGCGCACCGAGCCGTCGTTGAAGAGCGAGTAGCCGGCCACGTGCTCCAGCGCACGCTCTTTGGTGATGTAGCGCCCGGCCTTGCCGATCACGGCCACCAGCTCGGCTTCGTAGTCGAACTGGGTTGACACATGCGGGCGCACCAGCGGCTCATCGTGTGCCACCCACGACGAGGGGTAACGGTGGAACACCACCGGAAACTTCGGCAGCTCGAAGTTGCTCTCGGCCGCGTGGTCCTTGTAGTTGAGGCCGATGGCGAAAGCCTTGGCCGGTTTCAGCACCGGTGGCAGGTAGCGCAGGCCGGCGAGCGGGCGGCGCAGCGTCGTGCGGGCGATCGCGTCGCGGGTCGCACTCAAGCCATCTGCACCCTGGCGCAGCAGTTCGTCGAGCGTGCTGGGCAGGCCGACAGCAGTGAGGTCGATCAGTTCGTCGCCCAGGCGGGCGCCGAGCGCCGGCTGGCCGCTGTCGTTGAGGAAGGCGATGAATCTCATGCGGGGTCTCCGGTGGGGTGTTCGTGGTTGGTGATGAAGTCGGCTGGCACCGGCGGGCCCCAGACGTAGAGCGAGTCGTGCGGCGGGTGGTTGGCGGCGGGCCAGTCCAGGTCGTGCGGCACGAAGTCGATGTCGAAAGAATACTCGGCGAAACTGCCCCACGGGTCGCGTACGTAGTGGAAGTAGTTCGAGCCCAGCACGTGGCGGCCCAGGCCCCAGCCGCGCTCGAAGCCGGCGCTGCGCATCTGCTCGGCGCCGCTGCCCACGTCGTCGAGGCTTCGTACTTCCCAGCTTGAGTGGTGCAGGCCCGGCGCATGCGATTTGGCGTAGGCCACCAGGTGGTGGTCACTGCCGTGCACGCCGTGCATGAAGGCAATGATGTCGTCGGAACGGTCTGACAGGCGCAGGCCCAGAACCTCGGTGTTGAAGGCCACCATTCGTGGCACGTCGGCGCAGAAGAAAAGCACGTGCGACAGCGCGCGCGGTTGCACTGCACCGATGGCGCTGCGGGCCGGTGCTGCGCCCTGGCCAGGTGCGGCAATCACCTTCGGGCGCGCTTGCGTCTTCACGCTCGGTGACACCTTGGGCGCCACCGCAAGTTGCACCGAAGTGCCGTCGGGGTTGCGCAGCCACAGGCTGCCTGCGTCGCCACGGCGCGGCGCAAGTGCATGCGGTTCACACACGATGCCAAGCCGGGCCACTCGCTCGCGAAAGACCGGCAGGTCGGCCTCGTCGATGCCGTAGCGCACATAGGCGAGCTGCTTCGGGCCGGCGGCCTCGAACACCGAGCACCAGCAATGCGGATGGCCGAAGGCGTGCAGGTGTAGGCTGCCCTCGGCACGCTGCACGTCGAGCCCGAAGGTTCGGTAGAAACGCTCGGCCTCGGCCAGGTCGGGCACGGTGAACACGAAGCGATCGATCGAATGCACGCCCACCACGCCGGCGCGGCGCGGCGATGAATCCTTTGTCATCTTGTCTCCTGGTTGAAGGGTGGTCAGTCGATGCAACCGGTCACGCGCGCGAGCAGGCTGGCACCGTCGGCTGGCCAGGCATCGCCGCGCCATGCCACGTGCTGGTCGGGCCGCACCAGTGTGAAGCGGGTCGGGTAGAGCGCTGCAATGCCGGGCTCGCGCGGGCACAGCAGCTTGAGCGGCATGCCGGCGCTGGCGGCGTCTTGCGTCGCACGGTCTAGCTCCGCGCCGCTGGCATCGGCCGACGCGAGCAGCGTGAAGCCCGCGCCAAAGTGGTCGTAGAGCGATGAGCCATCGTGCAACCAGGCATGCGGCGCCAGGTGGCCGGGGCGTGACGAGGGCACGTAGTTCACAAAGTCGGCCGGTGGTGCGCGCGTGCCGTCGGAGACGATCACCGGCGAGTTGTCGTAGCGGTAGCCAAGCACCACGCCGAGCGTGGAGAACTCGCGCATCTTGGCGGCGCGGATGCGTTGCCCCACCTCACGCCTCAGCCGGTCGCCCTCGGGCCCGTCGGACTCCAGGCCGTCGACCACCAGCTGGTTGCCCAAGGTCGCGTGGTTGGCCACGGCTTCGTCGAGCACCCACTCGTGCACCGCGCGGCGCTCGATCTCGTAGCTGTCGAGCAGGGCTTCACCACCCCAGCCTTGCAGCACGGCGGCGAGCTTCCAGCCGAGGTCGACCCCATCGGCCACGCCCATGTTCATGCCGTAGCCACCGAAGGGCGGGTGCAGGTGGCAGGCGTCTCCTGCGACAAAAACACGGCGGTAGGCGTAGTGGTCGGCGAGCAGGCGGCTCGCGACCCAGTGGTCGGCGCTCAAGATCTCGTAGGGCAGGTCGATGCCAGTCGCACGTGCAATGCGGCGGGGGGCGTCCAGATCCGAGAGTGTCATGCCCTCCGACACCTGCGTGGGCATGAAGAACCAGATGTCGCCCTTGTCCATCGGGCCGATCAGGCTGGGCGAATCTCCGTTGACCTGCCAATACATGATGGCCGGGCCGTGCGGGTGCGCCTGGGCCAGGCCCGGTGCGCGAAACACCACGTTGAAGTTTTGCGAGAGTCCGTATTCGCCCTGCATGCGCGCGCCGATGGCCTCGCGTACCGAGCTGCGCGCGCCGTCAGCGCCCACCAGGTACTCGGTGCGCACGCTGGATGCAACGCCGCTCTGCAAGTCGACCAGGCGGGCTTGCACGCCCTCGGCGTCTTGCTCGAAGCCCTTGAACTCACACCGGAAGCGCAGCTCCACGCCGGGCAGGCTTTGAGCATGCTGGCGCAGCACTTCTTCGAGCGTGTACTGCGGAATCCATTGCGCATGCTCCGAATACATGGGGTTCTGGCCCGGTGCGCAGGAGAACGCGTTCTCGAAGCGCGCGAGTTCGCGACCCACGAGGCGCGTGACGAAGACCACGTTGGACGGGTAGTCCAACCCGAGCGGCGACGCGGCGCGCAAGTCCTGTGCAATGCCCCAGCGCCGCAGGTGCTCGCGTGTGCGCACATGGGTGGTCTTGGCGCGTGCGGCGTAGCCCACACGGTCGTTGCGCTCGACCACCAGACAAGGGATGCCTCGGTGACCCAACTCGATCGCCAGCGCCAGGCCCACCGGCCCGGCGCCGACGATGAGCACGCGGGCCGGGCCGCGCACGGGCTGCTGAAGGGTGTTCATCGCCGTCTCTCTTGAAGTGGTGTTCGAGGCACTTTAGGGAGCCTGATGACATCGAGAAAGATGGCGAAACGCCGTGACCGATATCAAAAGCTGATCGCTCGGGTCGGCGTGAGACCCCCAAGAGAGACCAGCTTGCACAGGCGTGATGTCGAAAACTGATCGACCTCGTTCATTCGCCATCTCTTGCAGGCCGGTGCCCGGTCCTAGCATTTCGCCCGACCTTTGCCGCTGTTGTTGGCGGCGGGCCACCACCACGATTCGGAGACTGACGATGAGCAACACCCCCGCCCGCCCCGCAGCACCCAACCTGATGTTCAGCCACATGGGCTTGAGCGTGAAGAGCGTGCCCCGGATGGAAGATTTCTACACCCGCGTGCTCGGCTTCACGGTCACCGACCGTGGCACGGCTGGTGGCATGGAGCTGGTCTTTCTGTCGCGCAGCCCCGAAGATCACCACCAGATCGTGCTTGCCAGTGGCCGCCCGCCCGAGCTGCCCGAGAACACGGCCAACAAGCAGTTCGGCCCGAGCATCAACCAGATCTCGTTCAAGATGGCTTCGATCGATGACCTGCGTGAGATTCACGGTCGGCTGGAAGCCGAAGGCGGCGGCAACCTCTTCCCCGCCAACCACGGCATCGCCTGGAGCATCTACGCGCACGACCCCGAAGGCAACAACCTTGAGTTCTTTGTCGACTCCGAGTGGTACATCACGCAGCCCTTCCTGATCCCGCTTGACTTCAGCCAGTCGAACCAGGAGATCTTGGCGCTGACCGGCTCGCTGTGCCAATCGAGCGACGGGTACGAGCCTTATGGCCAGTGGCGTGCGCGTGTGGCGCAACGCATGACGCCGTTCATTCCTGCTGCAGCGAAGTGAGCGCCATGTACGTTCGCTCAGCATTCTGGTTGGGGCAGCCCAAGCCCGGCATGGAAGGCAAGTTCAAGGCCCTGATGGACCAGACCTTGATCCCCCGCATGCGGCTGTTCCCGGGGGTCCAGCGCGTCAGCGCCCTGTGGCCCCACTCGCGCGAAGACAACCCACCCGAGATCGCCTGCCAGGTGCTGGTCGAGTTCGACAACCGCGCTGATGCCGCGCGCATGTTGGCCTCGGCCGAGCGTGCGGCTTTGCGGCCTCAGGTGATGGAGGTGGTGGCGATGTTCGAAGGCCGCCTGAGCCACATCGAATACGAGGTCGGCACACCGTGACGGGTGTCGCGTCCCGCCGCCATTTGCGCGCAGCACCGAGGGATCACACGGAGCATGGTGATCGTGGATCAAGCTAATCTAGGTCGACCGATTACTTATTCCGATCGCTCTCGGCGAACCGCCGGTCCTCAAATGAAACTCAATGCCCTGCGCGACTTCATGGCCGTGGCCGAGCGCGGCAGCCTGCGGGCAGCCGCGCGCCAGCTCGAGGTCACCCAGCCTGCCATCACCCGCAGCATCCAGGAGCTGGAAAAAGAGCTCGGCGTGGTGCTGTTCGAGCGGCGCGCCAAGGGCGTGTCACTGACGCAGATGGGCGAGGTGTTCCTGCGGCGTTCCAAGGCCGTGCGCAGCGAGCTGCAGCGTGCGCAAGACGAGCTTGACCAGATGCGTGGCGAGATCCACGGGCACATCACTGTGTGCATGTCGGGTGTGCCGCACATGGTGATGCTGCCCGATGCCCTGGCCGCGTTTCGCCGCCGCTACCCCGACGTCAAGCTCGACATCATCGACGGCCTGTTGCCCAGCGTCGAGGCCGAGCTGAAAGACGGCGTGGTCGACTGCTACATCGGGCCCACACTGGAAGATGTGTCGCCCGAGCTCAACGCAGAGAAGTTGATCGATAGCACGCGTGTGATCGTCGGGCGGCGTGGCCACCCCCTGTCCAACGCCAAGTCCTTGCGTGACCTGGTCGACGCCGAGTGGGTCACCACCTCGGTCACCTACCGGGCCGAAGAAGAGCTGGGGCCTTTGTTCGCGAGCTACGGGCTGCCAGCACCGCGCGTGATCGTGCAGGCGCGCTCCGCGCTCACCTTTCTTTTCACGGTGGCGTATTCAGACCTGCTGATGCTGCTGCCGATCCACTGGACGCAAACACCATTGTTCCGCCAGGCCTTGCAACCCATCCACGTGACTGAGATATTGCCGTCGCCGCCGATCTGCATCGTCAAGCGCAACAGCCTGCCGCTCACGCCGGCGGCCGACTACTTCTGCGACATGGTGCGGCGCGCGAGCCGGCACATGGATACCTTGATTGGGTGACTGAGATGCTCGGGGGCTGTGCCTTCGTTCACCACCCTTCGACGCACGGGCCTTCGACAGGCTCAGTCCCTGCTCAGGGCGAACGGGGTGGGATCTCCGTTCGGCCTGAGGCTCAGTCCCTGCACAAGGCGAACGGGGTGGGATCTCCGCTCGGCCTGATGCACTTTCTCCGTTCGGCCTGAGGTATCGAAGGCCAGCGCTCTGCTCCGATGCGTAAAACGGCCCAGGCCCTCAGCGCACCTGCTGGCGCTGCGTGCCCAGCGGCCCGCCCGAGACCGTCATCACGTCGCCCTTCTGCAAGAAGCGCGGCGGCTTCATGCCCAGGCCTACGCCGGCCGGTGTGCCGGTGATGACCACGTCGCCTGGCAGCAGCGTCATGAACTGGCTCAGGTGCGACACGATCTCGGCCACGCCGAAAATCATGTCGGCCGTGCTGCTTTGCTGGCGCGTCTCGCCGTTCACCGCCAGCGCGAGCTCGATGCGCTGCGGGTCGGGCAGCTCGTCGGTGGTCACCAGCCACGGGCCGATGGGGCCGAAGGTGTCGAAGCTCTTGCCCTTGCACCACTGGCCGCCACGCTTGATCTGCCAGTCGCGCTCTGACACGTCGTTGGCGAGCACATAACCGGCCACGTGCGAGAGCGCTGCAGCCGGTGCCACTTGGCGCGCGGTGCTGCCGATCACGATGCCGAGCTCCACTTCCCAGTCGCCTTGCAGCGCGCCTTCGGGCAGCACCACGTCGTCGTCGGGGCCGCTGAGCGAGGTGATGGCCTTGCTAAATACCACCGGGTGCGACGGGATCTCCATGCCGGCTTCTTGTGCGTGCTTGCGGTAGTTCAGGCCGATGGCAATGAACTGGCGCACGCCGTTGACGGGCACGCCGATGCGCGTGCCTTCTGGCAACAGCGGCAGCTGCGCCAGGTCGATGGCGTTCAGGGCTTGCAGCTTTTGGGGTGACAGCCAGTCCGGCGTCAGGTCGGGCACCAGCAGCGACAGGTCGCGCAGGCGGCCGTTGCCGTCGAGTGCGCCCGCACGTTCTTGCCCCGCGGGGCCGTGTCGAAAGAGTCTCATGGGTCTTGCCTTCTCAGGTTCATGGGCGGGTGATCGTAGGACGGCCCGCGCCATCGAAGAAGATTGCAATCGGTGGGGGTCGATGTCATGCGCGCATCACCGGCGCGATGCCATCGGCTGATCGGCGGCAGCTTTTTGACATCTTCTGCGAGCACATCCGGCTGCCTACGATCCGCTTCATCTTTGGAACGGATGAGTTTTGTGAACGTGAACGTCAATCGGCAAGACAAACGGGTGCTCATCGTCGGCGCGGGCCCCACCGGCTTGGCCCTGGCCATCGAGCTCGGGCAGCGCAAGATCCCGTGCCTCGTCATCGAGCGCAACCCGCGTGTCGGCCACGCGCCGCGCGCCAAGACCACCAATGTGCGCACGCGAGAGCACCTGCGCCGCTGGGGCATTGCCGACAAGCTGCGCGCGCAGTCGCCGCTGGGCATTGACTACCCCTCCAACGTGATCTTCGTGACCCGCCTGGCCGGGTATGAACTCGCTCGCTTCGAGAACGCCTTGTACTGCGCACCGGGCAAGAACCCGCTCTATTCCGAACACGCCCAGTGGATACCGCAGTACACCGTTGAAGAAGTGATGCGCGAGCATGCGCAGAGCTTGCCCGGCGTCGAGATCCGCTTCAACTGCGAGCTGCTGAGCTTTGAGCAAGACGCCCAGCAGGTGAGGGCGCGTGTGCGCGACCTGGCTGCCGGGGCAGACGACGAACTGCGATGCGATTACCTGGTCGGTGCCGACGGCGCACGCAGCGCGGTGCGTGATGCGATCGGCGCACGCATGGAAGGCACCTACGGACTCTCTCGCAACTACAACGTGGTGTTCCGCGCACCCGGGCTCGCGCAAGCGCACAAACACGGCCCAGCCATCATGTACTTCCAGGTCAACGCCGATGTGCCCAGCATCATTGGCCCGATGGACCGGGGCGACAAGTGGTTCTTCATGCCCACTGCCGTGCCCAAGGACGTGAAGTTCGAAGCCAGCGATGCGCCGGCCTTGATCAAGAAGGCGAGCGGCATCGACCTGCCGTATGAAGTGCTGAGCTCTGACGAGTGGGTGGCCAGCTCGCTGTCGGCCGACCGCTACCGTGACCGGCGTGTGTTCCTCGCTGGTGACGCCTGCCACCTGCACCCGCCGATGGGCGGTTACGGCATGAACATGGGCGTGGCCGACGGGGTCGACCTTGGCTGGAAGCTCGCCGCCGTGCTGCAAGGCTGGGGCGGCCCGCAGCTGCTTGACAGCTATGAATGCGAGCGTGCGCCGGTGCACCGCTTCGTGATGGAAGAGGCCACCAGCAACCACGCTATCGGTGGCCACCAGTTGTGGCAAGACGGCTTGGAAGACGACAACGATCACGGCGCGAGCCTGCGCAGGCAAGTTGGCGCCCGTGCTGCCATCGCCAAGATGCGCGAGTTCAACACGCTCGGTGTGGTGCTCGGCTACCGCTACAACGACTCGCCGGTGATCGTTGGCGACGGCACGCTGGCCCAGCCGCCCGACTTCATCAACTACGTGCCCTCTGCCTGCCCGGGGCACCTCGCGCCACACGCTTGGTTGCATGACGGCAGCTCGCTCTATGACCACTTCGGCCCGGGCTTCACGCTGCTCGACAGCGCTCGCACCGCGTCGACCGATTCCGAAGCGGCGTTGCGCGCGGCGCGAGATGCCGGCGTGCCGCTGACGGCCATCCGCCCCGCCGAGCCCGGCTTGCCGGGCCTGTACCCGACCCGCTACACGTTGATCCGCCCCGACCAGCACGTGGCCTGGCGTGGCAACGAATGGCCGCAAGACGGCAAGGCCTTGCTGCTTCAAGTCACCGGGCAAGCCAAGGCGCCGTAAGACGTCATATCGCGATCGCGCGAGCCCACCGCCTCATCACTCAACCAACTGGAGACAACCATGTTTGGCAACACGCTCAAATCCGCTGCGGCGGCCCTGGCCCTGTTCACCACGGCCATCGCGCCGGTTGGCGCCCAGGCGCCCATCAAGATCGGCTACCTCGCCACCTTCTCGGGCCCCATCGGCTCGCTGGGGCAAGACAGCTACGACGGCTTCATGCTCGCGGTAGAGCAGCGCGGCGGCAAGCTCGGCAATGTGCCGGTGCAGGTGCTGAAGGAAGACGACCAGTTCAAGCCCGACCTGGGCCTGCAGATCGCCCAGAAGCTGATCGAGAAAGAAGGCGTGCCCATCATCACCGGCCTCACCGGCTCGAACGTGATGATGGCGGTGGCGCGGCCCATCACCGAGAAGCAGGTGTTCCTGATCGGCTCCAACGCTGGCCCGTCGGCGATGGCCGGTGCCCAGTGTTCGCCCTACCTGTACGTGGTCTCGTGGCAGAACGACGGCCACGCTGAAGCCGCAGGCAAGTTCGCCAACGACAGGGGCTACAAGCGCATGGTGTTGATCGCCCCCAACTACCAGGCGGGCAAGGATGTGCTGCAAGGCTTCAAGCGCTTCTACAAGGGCACGGTGCTGGATGAAATCTCGCCGAGCATGTCGCAGCCCGATTTTTCGGCCGAGATCGCCCAGATCGCCGCGGCCAAGCCCGATGCGGTGTACGCCTTCTTCCCGGGTTCGCTGGCAGTCAACTTCATGCGCCAGTACCAGCAGGCCGGCTTGGGCAAGACCATCCCGCTGCAGACCTCGGCGATGCTCGACTCCACCACGCTGCCGGCGCTGAAAGACGCGGCGCTCGGCCTTTACGGCACGCACTGGTGGGCGCCCGACCTCGACAACGCCGTCAACAAGGCCTTCGTCGAAGCCTATGAGAAAAAATACAACCGAATTCCATCGCTCTTCGCCGCGCAGGGCTTCGAGGCCGCGCTGCTGCTCGACAGCGCCATAGCCCGCGTCAAGGGCAACGTGGGCGACAAGCCCGCCTTCATGGCCGCGCTCAAGGCCGGCAACCCCAAGTCGGTTCGTGGCGTGCTGAAGTTCGGCAACAACAACTTCCCCGTGCACAACTACTACGCCTTCAGCGTGGTCAAAGACGCCAAGGACCGGCACACCCTGAAGACCGAGAGCATGCCGCTCAAAGACCACCAGGACGCGTACCACACCCTGTGCCCGCTGAAGTGATCCGGGTGCCGAGATGACTGCCTCGTTGTTGTTCACCCAGCTGCTCAACGGCTTTCAGCTCGGGGTGCTGCTGTTTCTCTTGTCGGCGGGCTTGACGCTGGTGCTGGGCATCATGCACGTCATCAACCTGGCGCATGGCTCGCTGTTCATGATGGGGGCCTACTTCGCGGCCACGGTGTACGGCTGGAGCGACTCGTTCGCCCTGGCCGCGCTGGCGGCCATCGCCGGCAGCCTGGTGCTGGGGCTGCTGGTCGAGCGTGTGGTCATCGCGCGCCTGTATGAGCGTGACCACCTTTACCAGGTGCTGGCCACCTTTGGCGTGATCCTGATCTTCAACGAGGTGGCCCGCTACGTTTGGGGTCAATCGCCGGTGTTCATGAATGTGCCGGAGATGTTGTCGGGCACGGTCGACCTGTTCGGTGTGCCGTACCCGGCCTATCGCATCGCCATCATCGGTGTGGGCCTCGCCGTCGGTGGCCTGCTCTACCTGTTGGTGCACAAGACGCGCATCGGCATGCTGATCCGCGCGGGCGCGCACGATGCGGGCATGGTGGGCGCGCTGGGCGTGAACATCGGGCGCCTCAATGCGCTGGTGTTTGCGGGTGGTGCGGCGCTCGCCGGTCTGGCTGGCCTGATGGCGGGGCCGATCCTGTCGGTGCAGCCGGGCATGGGCGAGCCGATCTTGATCCTCACGCTGGTGGTGCTCATCACCGGCGGCGTGGGGTCGATCCGTGGCGCGTTCTATGGCGCCTTGCTGGTCGGCATCGTCGACACCGTCGGCCGCGCGTTTTTGCCCGGGCTGATGCGAGAGATCATGGAGCGCTCGCTGGCGCAGGCCGCCGGGCCGGCGATTGCGTCGATGCTCATTTATCTGTTGATGGCGGTCGTGCTTGCAGTGCGCCCGGCTGGTTTGTTCCCGGTGAAACATGGCTGACGCATCGATCGTTCGTTTGGCGCACGCGAGTGCCTCCCCTGCCGCGCCTCCCGCTGCCGCTGGTGTGAAGCGCATCTCGCTGCGCCTGTGGGTGGCGTGTGCCCTCATGGCCGGGCTGGCGCTGGTGCCGGTGCTGTCGCACTTCCTCGGCCAGAGCTTCTACGTGACCCTGGTGTCGCGCATGATGATCTTTGCGCTGGCGGCGGTGGGCCTCAACCTGGTGATGGGCTACGGGGCCCTGGTGAGCTTCGGCCACGCGCTCTACATCGGCGTGGGCGCGTATGTGGTGGGCATCATGTCGTTCCACGGCATCACCAGCGGCTGGGCCCACCTGGCGATGGCACTCGGTGCCGGTGCCGTGCTGGCCACGCTGATCGGCCTGGTGTGCCTGCGCGCGCAGGGGGTGTCGTTCATCATGATCACGCTGGCCTTTGCGCAGATGTTCTACTTTTTGGCCGTCAGCTTGAAGCAGTACGGCGGTGATGATGGTTTTGCCATCGACACCCGCAGCGACTTCGGCGTCATCGACCTCAACAACAGTGTCACCCTCTACTACGTGATCTTCGCGGTGCTGGCGGGGGTGCTGTTCTTCCTGCACCGCCTGGTGCATGCACGCTTCGGCATGGTGTTGCGGGGTTGCCGCTCCAACGAGCGGCGCATGCGTGCACTTGGCTTCCCGACCGGCCAGGTGAAGCTGGTGGCCTATGTGTTGTCGGCATTGGTGTGTGTGCTGGCGGGCGTGCTTCTGGCCAACCTCACGCGCTTTGTCTCGCCGTCTTACATGCACTGGCTGGTGTCGGGCGACCTGGTCGTGATCGTGGTCCTGGGGGGTCTGGGCACGCTCATCGGGCCCATCGTGGGTGCCGTGTTGTGGCTCACGATGGAAGAGGCGCTGTCGTCCTTCCGCCCCGGCTGGGGTGCGATTGACGAGCTGGTGCGCAACCACTGGCTGGGTGTTGCCGGCCTGGTTGCCCTGGTGGTGGCGTTGGCACTCAAGCACGGTGTGTACGGCGCGCTGGTCAAGCGCGACGAAGAGGCATCGTCATGACGGCGCTCAGCGTCAAAGGCTTGGTCAAGCGCTTTGGTGGCCTCGTGGCCACCGACCACTTCCAGCTCGATGTGATGCCCGGCGAGATCCATGCGCTGATTGGCCCCAATGGGGCGGGCAAGACCACGCTCATCAACCAGCTCTCGGGCGAGCTGCGGCCCGACGAGGGCAGCATCTGCCTGAATGGCGTGGAGATGGCCCACCAGCCGGTGCAATGGCGCGCGCTCAACGGCATCGCCCGCAGCTACCAGATCACCTCGGTGTTTCCGGAGTTCACCGCTCTGCAAAACGTGATGCTGGCGGTGCAGGGTGTGAGTGGTGGCAGCTTTTCGTTTTGGCGGCCGGTGAGCCACGACCGCACGCTCGTGGAGCCGGCGCAGGCGCTGCTGCAGCAGGTCGGCCTGGCAGCGGTGGCGAACCGACCCGTTGCATCCCTCGCGCACGGCGCACGGCGGCAGCTGGAGCTGGCGGTCACCATGGCGCTCAAGCCGCAGGTGATGCTGCTCGACGAGCCCATGGCCGGCATGAGCCACCAGGAGTCGCAAGAGATGGTGAGCCTCCTGCGTGCCATCAAGGGGCGCTACAGCATCGTGCTGGTCGAGCACGACATGGACGCCGTGTTCGCCCTGGCTGACCGCATCACCGTCATGGTCTACGGCCGCGCCATCGCCTGCGGCACGGCCGACGAGATCCGCAACCACCCCGAGGTGCGCTTGGCGTACCTCGGCGACCAAGAGGATGTGGCATGAGCAGCCTTCTGCATGTCGAAGGTTTGGAGACTCACTACGGTGCAAGCCAGGCCTTGTTCGGCCTCGGCTTCGACGTGGGAGCAAGCGAGGTGGTCACCCTGATTGGCCGCAACGGCATGGGCAAGTCGACCGCGGTCAAGAGCGTGATGGGCCTGCTCAAGCCGCGCCGCGGCACGGTGCGCATCGACGGAGTTGACATCACCGGCGCCCCTTCCCACGAGGTGGCGCGCGCCGGCATCGGCCTCGTGCCCGAGGGCCGGCGCATCTTCAGCAACCTGAGCGTGCGCGAGAACCTGGTGGCGACCGCCGGCAACCGCCAGCGCCGCAGCTCGGTGTGGACGCTGGAGCGTGTTTACGAGATGTTCCCGCGCTTGAAAGAGCGCCAGGGCAACCTCGGCAGCAACCTCTCTGGCGGTGAGCAGCAGATGCTCGCCATCGGCCGTGCCTTGATGACCAACCCGCGTCTCCTTATCCTCGACGAGGCGACCGAAGGCCTCGCGCCGCTGATTCGATACGAGATCTGGAACTGCCTCGCCCGTCTCAAGGGCGAGGGCTTGTCGCTGGTGGTCATCGACAAGAACATCCCGCCGCTGCTTCGCCTGGCGGACCGGCACTTCATCGTCGAAAAAGGGCGCGTGGTGTGGCAGGGCCGCTCCGACGAGCTGCGTGCCCTGCCCGAGCTGCTGCGCACCTACGTGGGCATTTGAGTTCCTGATTAGCGACATACCTCAGCCAAGCTCCGTTCGCCCTGAGCCTGTCGAAGGGTGCGCCGTGCACTGCGCTGGCTTCGACAGGCTCAGCCCGAACGGGAAACGAAGGAGCTGAG
>JBKJJF010000146.1:0-10267 GCA_046598195.1 Rhizobacter sp.
CCCGGCCACGCCCTTCGTCGCCGACTTCGTCGGCAAAATCAATGTTCTGCCAGGCCGGTTGCAACCGGGCCGCACTGTGCACATCGGGCAGCTTCGTTTTGAATGCGAACTCGACGCCGAGGCGGGCCGCGACGTGAGGGTCTACCTGCGCCCCGAAGACCTTCTGGCGCGCCCGATCGCGGCGGGCGATTCGAACGTGTTTCATGCCGACATCGAGAAGATCGAATTCCTCGGCTCTTATTGCCACGTCAGCGTGCGTTCGGCCGACATCGGTCTGCAGGCGCTCACGGTCTATCTGTCTCTGAACTACCTCGCGGAGCAGGGCCTTGAAGTGGGCAGCCGGCTGCCGCTGCGTGTCATGCCCGAACGCATGCGCTTCTTCTAGAAATGACGGCCCCCACGTCACTTCGTTCCTGCCCCCCGAGGGGGCGCTCAGCCGCCTTGGGGCGGCCCGGCGGCGCCTGAGATCATGAGCACACCCCAACTGTCCCAAAACTTGCTGCTCGCGGTGCCGTTGGCGCCGCTGGCGGGCGCCATCATTGCCGGCTTCTTCGGCAAGCTCGTAGGCCGCCGCGGCTCGCACATCGCCACCATCCTGGGTGTGCTCATTGCCTTCGTGCTGTCGGTTCTGGTGCTGAAAGACGTGATCGCCGGCGCTCGTTTTAACGCCACCATCTACGAGTGGATGGTGCTGGGTGGCCTGAAGATGGAGGTCGGTTTTCTGGTCGACGGCCTCTCCGCCATGATGATGTGCGTGGTGACCTTCGTGTCGTTGATGGTGCACATCTACACCATCGGCTACATGGAAGAAGACGCGGGTTATCAGCGCTTCTTCTCGTACATCTCGCTGTTCACCTTCTCCATGTTGATGCTCGTGATGAGCAACAACTTCCTGCAGCTCTTCTTCGGTTGGGAAGCGGTGGGCCTGGTGTCTTACCTGCTGATCGGCTTCTGGTACACCAAGCCGACGGCGATCTTCGCCAACATGAAGGCCTTCCTGGTCAACCGGGTGGGTGACTTCGGTTTCATTCTGGGCATTGGGTTGGTGGTGGCGTTCACCGGGTCGCTCGATTACGGTGATGTGTTCGCCAAGGGTGGTGAACTCGCCAAACTCAGCTTCCCTGGCACCGAATGGATGCTGATCACCGTGATCTGCATCTGCCTCTTCATCGGTGCGATGGGCAAGAGCGCGCAGTTCCCGCTGCACGTGTGGCTGCCCGATTCGATGGAAGGCCCGACGCCCATCTCGGCGCTGATTCACGCCGCCACCATGGTGACGGCCGGCATCTTCATGGTGGCGCGCATGTCGCCGCTGTTCGAGCTGTCTGACACGGCCTTGAGCTTCGTGCTGGTGATCGGCGCCATCACGGCCCTGTTCATGGGCTTCCTCGGCATCATCCAGAACGACATCAAGCGTGTGGTGGCCTACTCCACGCTCTCGCAACTGGGTTACATGACGGTGGCGCTGGGCGCCTCGGCTTACTCGGTGGCGGTGTTCCACCTCATGACGCACGCCTTCTTCAAGGCGCTGCTGTTCCTGGCGGCGGGCTCGGTGATCATCGGCATGCACCACGACCAGGACATCCGCAACATGGGCGGCCTGCGCAAGTACATGAAGATCACCTGGATCACCTCGCTGCTGGGCTCGCTGGCGCTGATCGGCACGCCCTTGTTCTCGGGTTTCTATTCCAAAGACAGCATCATTGAAGCGGTGCACGAGAGCCAGCTGTGGGGCTCGGGCTTCGCTTACTTTGCAGTGGTCGCGGGGGTGTTCGTCACGGCCTTCTATTCATTCCGCATGTACTTCCTGGTTTTCCACGGCAAGGAAAACTTCCGCCACAAGCCATTCCCGGGTGAGCACGACCACCACGACGACCACGCGGGTGACCACCACGCACATGAACCGCATGTGCCGCACGAGTCGCCCTGGGTGGTGACGCTGCCGTTGGTGTTGCTGGCGATCCCGTCGGTGGTGATCGGCTACCTGACCATTCAGCCGATGTTGTATGGCGACTTCTTCAAGGACGCGATCTTCTTCGACCTGACCAAGCACCACGCGATGAAGGAGATGACCGAAGCCTTCCACGGCGCCTGGGCCATGACCCTTCACGGCCTGAGCACGCTGCCGTTCTGGCTGGCGCTGGCAGGGGTGGTGACGGCGTATGTGTTCTACATGGTCAAGCCGGAAATCCCGGCGGCCATCAAGGCACGCACCGGCTTCATCAACCGCGTGCTCGAAAACAAGTACTACTTCGACTGGTTCAACGAGAACGTGCTCGCTGCTGGCGCGCGCCTGCTCGGCATGGGCCTGTGGAAGGGCGGTGACGGCATGGTGATCGACGGTGCGATCAATGGCGCGGCGCGTGGCATCGGTGGCATCGCGTCAGTCGTGCGCCTGGTGCAGACCGGCTACCTCTATTGGTATGCGCTGGTGATGATCCTGGGTGTGATCGGGTTGATGACCTGGCAGTTGTGGCCTTACCTCAGCGTGGCGCTGGGTCGCTGATCGGTCACGGAGAACAAGAACATGGGTTTGTTAAGTCTCGCCATTTGGTTGCCGATTTTGTCCGGCGTGCTGTTGCTCGCGTTGGGGCGCGATGAGCATGTCAAAGCGGTGCGTTGGCTGGCCCTGGTGGCCGCCATCGCCAGCTTCGTCGTCACCATCCCGCTGATCACCGGCTTTGACAACACAACCGCTGCGATGCAGTTCCAGGAAAACCTGGCCTGGATTGAGCGGTTCAACGTGCGCTACCACCTGGGCCTGGACGGCATCTCGGTGTGGTTTGTGTTGCTGACCGCCTTCATCACCGTGATCGTGGTGATCGCCGCATGGGAAGTGATCGACACGCGTGTCAACCAGTACATGGGCGCGTTCCTGATCCTCTCCGGCATCATGGTCGGTGTGTTTTCGGCGCAAGACGGCCTGCTGTTCTACGTGTTCTTCGAGGCCACGCTGATCCCGATGTACATCATCATCGGCGTATGGGGCGGGCCGAAGCGCGTGTATGCCGCGTTCAAGTTCTTCCTCTACACGCTGGCCGGTTCGCTCTTGATGCTGATCGCGCTGATCTTCCTGTACTTCAAGTCGGGCAGCAGCTTCGAGATCACCACCTGGCACAACGTGCCGCTGACGATGACCGAGCAGACGCTGCTCTTCTTCGCCTTCTTCGCCGCCTTTGCCGTCAAGGTGCCGATGTGGCCGGTGCACACCTGGCTGCCCGATGCCCACGTCGAGGCACCCACCGGCGGCTCGGTGGTGCTGGCGGCCATCATGCTCAAGCTCGGGGCTTACGGCTTCCTGCGCTTCTCGCTGCCCGTCACACCCGACGCCGCCCACCAGTGGGCCTGGGTGGTCGTGGCCTTGTCGCTGATCGCCGTGGTCTACATCGGCCTGGTCGCGCTGGTGCAGCAAGACATGAAGAAGCTGGTGGCGTATTCGTCAATCGCCCACATGGGCTTCGTGACACTCGGCTTCTTCATGTTCAACGAGCTGGGCATCTCGGGTGGCCTGGTGCAGATGATCTCGCACGGCTTCGTCTCGGGCGCCATGTTCCTGTGCATCGGTGTGTTGTACGACCGGGTGCACTCGCGCGAGATCTCAAGCTACGGCGGTGTGGTCAACACCATGCCCAAGTTCACCGCGTTTGCGGTCTTCTTCGCCATGGCCAACTGCGGCTTGCCGGGCACGGCCGGTTTTGTGGGCGAGTGGATGGTGATTCTGGGCGCCGTGAAGGTCAACTTCTGGCTGGGGGCGCTGGCGTCGACGACGCTCGTGTTCGGTGCGGCCTACACCTTGTGGATGGTCAAGCGTGTGTACTTCGGCCCCGTGGCCAATGAAGACGTGCGTGCGCTGCAAGACATCAACGCCCGCGAGTACCTGATGCTGGCCTTGCTGGCGATTGCGGTGCTGGTGATGGGCCTGTACCCCAAGCCTTTCACCGACACCATGCATGTGAGCGTGACCGAGCTGCTGAAGCACGTGGCCGTCTCTAAGCTGAACTGAGCCCAAGAACATGAACGACATGAATTGGCTGGCCGTCTACCCCCAGATTGTGCTGCTGGGCATGGCCTGCGTGGTGGCCCTGGTCGACCTGTGGGTCACCCACCCGCGCCGCACGCCCACCTACCTGCTGACCCAGGCCACGCTGGCGGTGGTGGCGGTGTTGCACTGGCTGTATTTCGATGGGGGCTTCACCCTCTATGGCATGCAGCGCATGATCGTCACCGACCCGCTGGGCAACCTGCTGGGCGCGTTTGCCGCCATTTCGGTGATGGTGGCGCTGGCTTATGCACGCCCTTATGCCGAACACCGTGAAATGCTCAAGGGTGAGCTTTTCTCGCTGAGCCTGTTCTCGCTGCTGGGCATCTCGGTGATGCTGTCGGCCAATAACTTCCTGGTCGTCTACCTCGGTCTGGAGCTGATGTCGCTGTCGCTCTACGCACTGACCGCCCTGCGCCGCGACAACCTCGAAGCCACCGAAGCGGCCATGAAGTACTTCGTGCTGGGCGCGCTGGCCAGCGGCTTCCTGCTGTACGGGCTGTCGATGATGTACGGCGCCACCGGCTCGCTCGACATCCCGCAGGTCTTCAACGCCATCGCCACCGGCCAGATCAACAAGGCCGTGCTGGTGTTCGGCACCGTGTTCATCGTCGCGGGCCTCGCCTTCAAACTCGGCGCCGTGCCGTTCCACATGTGGATCCCTGATGTGTACCAGGGGGCGCCCACAGCCGTCACGCTGTTGATTGCGGGCGCGCCGAAGCTGGCGGCGTTTGCCATCACCTTCCGCCTGCTGGTCGAAGGCATGTCGGGCGTGGCGGCCGACTGGCAGCAGATGCTGATGCTGCTGGCGGTGGCCTCCATGCTGCTGGGCAACCTGGCGGCCATTGCGCAGAGCAACTTGAAGCGCATGCTGGCCTACTCGACCATCGGTCAGATCGGCTTCATGCTGCTGGGCTTCACGCCCACCGTCATCTCCAACAACACCTTTTCGGCGGCCAACGGCTACTCGTCGGCGCTGTTCTACCTGATCAGCTACGTGCTGACCACGCTGGGCACCTTCGGCATCATCATGCTGCTGTCGCGCCGTGGGTTCGAGAGCGAAAACATCGACGACCTGAAAGGCCTGGCGAGCCGCAGCCCCTGGTACGCGGCCGTGATGGCGATTTTCATGTTCTCGCTGGCGGGCATCCCGCCCACCGTGGGTTTTTACGCCAAGCTGGCAGTGCTTCAGTCGCTGGTGTCGACCAACGACACCACCTACATCGTGCTCGCGGTGATCGCTGTCGTGCTCTCGTTGGTGGGCGCCTTCTACTACCTGCGCCTGGTCAAGGTGATGTATTTCGACGAGCCGCGTGACACGGCGCCCATCACCACCACCGGCGAGGTGCGGGTGCTGCTGTCGCTCAATGGTGCGGCGGTGCTGGTCTTTGGCCTGCTGCCTGGCTGGCTGATGACCGTGTGCGCCAACGCCGTGCTGCAAGCACTCAAGACCTGAGCATGGTCGACGAACATTTGCGCGAAGAGCAGGTCAGTTCGCAGCAGGTCTACAAGGGTCACTTTCTCGACGTGCGGCGCGACGAGGTGCGGTTGCCCGATGGCAGCCTCGCGGCGCGCGAATACATCGTCCACCCCGGTGCGGTGATGATCGTGCCCTTGCTTGACGATGGGCGTCTCGTCGTTGAGCGCCAATTCCGCTACCCAATGGGGCGGGTGATGCTGGAGTTCCCCGCCGGCAAGCTCGATGCCGGGGAGCCGCCGCTCAGCTGCGCCATCCGCGAGCTGGCTGAAGAGACCGGTTACCGCGCCCGCGAATGGGCGCGCGCCGGCATTTTGCACAACGCGATCGCGTATTCCGACGAAGGCATCGAGGTGTGGTTCGCCCGTGGCCTGGAGCTCGGTGGCCAGGCGCTCGACGCAGGTGAGTTTCTCGACGTTGAAACCACCACCGTCGCCGCGCTGGAAGCGTTGGCCGCGAGCGGCGAGCTCACCGACGCCAAGACGCTGATCGGCCTGTTGTGGTTGCAGAATTGGCAATCAGGCCGTTGGTCTATCACCTGGCAGCAGTCCCCAGACCGCAGCGCACAGAGCCCGCGCCCATAATGCGGCCATGAAGGTTCTGAACCTGCGTTGCGCTCACGAGCACCCGTTCGAAGGCTGGTTTGCGTCTGAAAACGACTACCAGTCGCAGTTTGAGCGCGGCCTGGTCGAGTGCCCCATGTGCGGCGACAAAGTCATTTCCAAGCTGCCGACGGCACCGCGCTTGAACGTCTCCAAGGCGCGCGAGCCCTTGGGTACCGCTGTGACGGCGCCCACTGCTTCGACACCCGAAACCTTGACCATGCAGTCGATGTGGCTGCGCGCCGTGCAGCACGTGATGGCCAACACCGACGACGTGGGCGAGCGTTTTGCCGAAGAGGCCCGCCGCATCCACTACGGTGAAGTTGAAGAACGTGGCATTCGTGGCCAGGCCACGAAAGAAGATGCCCTCGCCTTGCAGGAAGAGGGCATCGAGGTCATGTCATTGCCTGTGCCGGCAGCCGTCAAGGGCCGCATTCAATAGGCGCAGCTGAGCACGGGCCCGTCGACCGCGGCGGGCGTCGCTACCAAGCCCCGCCGCTCGGTGTGAAGCCCCGGCGCTGCTCAAGCTGCCCCACCGCTTGAAGTGGCCCAAGACCTGTTTCACCGCCACGTGCCGCAGGCCGATGCCATGGCCACAGCGGCCGTCTGCACAGTTGGTCACTGTGGTGCGCGCCCTGCAAATGGAAGCGCTCAAGTTCACCGGGTCTTTGTGCTGGAGCCTTGCCGTCAGAGCATGCGGCCGGGGTTCATCACGCCCTGCGGGTCGAGCGCCGCTTTGATGGCACGCATCAGCTGCAAGGCCACGGGTGACTTGCGCTGCGAGAGCTCATCGCGCTTGAGCGCCCCCACGCCGTGTTCAGCCGAGAACGAGCCGCCGCAGGCCGACACCGCGTCGTAGACGAGCGTGTTCACCGCGTGTTCGTGTTCGCCCAGAAACGCTGCGCCGTCCATGCCCAACGGCGCTTGCAGGTTGTAGTGCAGGTTGCCATCGCCCAGGTGGCCGAAGTTGACCGAGCGGGTGCCGGCGAACGCCGCTTGCAGTGCCGCGTCGGTGCTGGCTACGAAGGCGGGGATGCGTGACACCGGCAGCGAGATGTCGTGCTTGATGTTCGGCCCCTCTTCGGGCTGGGCGAGTGGAATGGATTCGCGCAGATGCCACATGGCGCGCGACTGCGCGATGCTTTCGGCCACCGCCGCATCGGTGATGAGGCCGCGTTCCATCGCGGTTTCGAGCAGGCCCTCGAACACGCTGCGCGCGTGAGCCTCGCTTTCGGTGTCGGACTGCTCCAGCAGCACCGTCCACGCCGCCTCGGGCAGCGGCTGGCGCAGCTGCGGGAAGTGCTTGCGCACCAGAGACAGCGAAAACCGGTTCATCACCTCGAAGCCAGTGAGGCCCGAGCCCAGGCGGGCCTGCGCCAGCTGCAGCAGCGACACCGCCGCCTCCAGCGAGGGCAGAGCGGCCAGCGCGGTCATGCGTGCAGCGGGCTGCGGGTAGAGCTTCAACGTGGCGGCGGTGATCACACCCAGCGTGCCTTCGCTGCCGATGAAGAGGTCGCGCAGGTCGTAGCCGGTGTTGTCTTTGCGCAGGCCGGTGAGACCCTCCCACACCTCGCCCTGAGCGGTGACAACTTCCAAGCCCAGGCACAGCTCGCGTGCATTGCCGTAGCGCAGCACCTGGGTGCCACCTGCGTTGGTGGCCAGGTTACCGCCGATGGTGCAGCTGCCTTCGGCGGCCAGGCTCAGCGGGAACAGAAAGCCCTGTGCGGCAGCAGTTGCTTGCACGGCTTGCAAGACGCAGCCTGCTTCTACCGTCAACGTGAGGTTGGCCGCATCAAGGCCGCGCACACGGTTCATGCGCGAGAGGCTCAGCAGCACCTGCGTGCCGCTGGCGTCGGGCACTGAGCCGCCCACCAGACCGGTGTTGCCGCCTTGTGGCACCAGGCCGGCACCGTGGCGTGCGCACAGCTTGACCACGGCTGACACTTCGGCGGTGTTGGCGGGCCGCACCACCGCCAGCGCACGGCCACGGAAACGTTTGCGCCAGTCTTGTTCATACGCCGACAGGTCGCCCTCGACCAACAGGTTGGCGGCGCCAACGGTGGTGCGCAAGGCGTTGATCAATGCACTCATTCGGCCACTTTCGCGCTGCGCAAACGCCAGCGCACATGCAGCGCGCAAGCCGTGAAGAGTGTCAGGCACAACACCACTTCGATGATCGCCAGCGGCACGCTGGGCCCGCGGTCGCTGGTGGCGCGCACCACACCTTCAGTGAAATAGACCCACACCAACAGGCTGACCCAGCGGTAGGTGTACATGCGGTTTTTCAGCAAGCCGGCCAAGGGCAAGGTCAAAGGCAGGGCCTTCAACGCGAGCCACGAACCGCCGGGGCGCAGCGGCGCAAGCCACAGCTCCCAGGCGAGGCTGAGCACGATCAAACCGAGCAGACTCGCCACGGCGAGGGCGCGTGTACGGCTGACAAAAGGGGGCAGAGCGGGGGAAATTTGGGAGGTCATCGCTGGCTATGATGCCGCAAATGAATTTCCCGTCTCCGTTCAAGCTCGGTTGGAGAGCGCGCCTCACCGAATTGTTGGGAACGCTTCAACACTGGCCGTGGCTCGACACGCTGCGCACGCTGCGCCAGCGTTTTCGCGAAGACCGCCTCGGCCTCACCGCCGGCAGCCTCACCTTCACCACGCTGATCTCGCTGGTGCCGCTGGTCACGGTGATGCTGGCCTTGTTCACCGCGTTCCCCATGTTCTACAAGTTCCAGGACGCGCTGCAGAAGTACTTTCTGCAGGCCCTGGTGCCCGACGGCATTGCGCGGCCGGTGCTGGGTGCGCTGACGCAGTTTGCGAGCAAGGCCAACCGCCTGGGCACCTTTGGCCTGGTGGTGCTGGTGTTCACCGCTGTGGCGCTGATGCTCACCATCGACCGCACGCTCAACAACATCTGGCGCGTGCGCAAACCGCGGCCGATGGCGCAGCGGGTGCTGGTGTACTGGGCAGCGGTGACGCTCGGGCCGCTGCTGCTGGGGGTGAGCCTGACCTTCACCTCGTATGCCATCTCGGCCAGCAAAGGTTTTGTGACCGACCTGCCGGGTGGCGTCAGCTTTTTGCTCAACACGCTGCAGTTTGTGCTGTTCTCGGGCGCCATGGCATCCCTGTTCCATTACGTGCCCAACACCAATGTGCAGTGGCGCCACGCGCTGGCCGGCGGGGTGTTCGTGGCGGCCGGCTTCGAGCTGGCCAAACGGGGCCTGGGCTGGTACCTCGGCAGTGTGCCGACCTACACCAATGTGTATGGCGCGTTTGCCACCGTGCCCATTCTTTTGATCTGGATCTACCTCGGCTGGGTGGTGGTGTTGCTGGGTGCGGTGGTGGCCGCCTATGCGCCCAGCTTGCAGATGCGCGTGGTGCGCCGGCCGTCCACACCCGGCTATCGCTTTCAACTGGTGGTGAGCATGCTGCGCGAGCTGGCCCTGGCTCGGACACAGAGCACGCATGGCATGAGCGCCGCGCAGCTGTCCGAGAAAATGCGCACTGACCCGCTGCAGATCGAACCGCTGCTCGACACCCTGGTCGCCATCGACTGGGTGGGCCGGCTCGACGAAGAAGGTGCGGCGCGCTACGTGCTGCTGTGCGACCCGGCCTCCACATCGGCGCAGCCGCTGCTGGCGCAGGTGCTGCTCGACCCGTCACCCACCTTGCGTGGCTTCTGGCAACACGCCGGGTTTGGCCAGATGACGCTGCAGCAACTCATTCAGAACTGACAGCCTCGGGTGCCAGTGACGCGCCGCCATGGCCGTTGTGGGTGAGGCGGCGTTCGTAATTGACGGTGTGGGTGCCGAAGGCCTGCACGAAGGCGGCTGGGCAATCTGCCAGGCTTCGTCGCCAAAGAGCTCTTGCAGCGTGCAGCCCAGCAGTTCGTCGCGCGAGCGGCTCGTCAAGCGCGCCATCGGCAGGTCGATCGCGTCGGCCCGCCGCTGCAGCGTGGATGAAGGCGGGGGCGTTCATCGTGTCTCGCGCTGCTGGCTCAGAGGGTGAGAGTTTTTTTGATTTCCCACTCCGTTCGCCCTGTCCTGAGCTTGTCGAAGGGTCAGATGCTATGAAGGACTGTTCAAGCAAGCCACGTTGGAGTAAACGAGGCCTTGCGAAGAACCACTTCATAGGAGATTGAAATGGCAAAGCC
>JBKJJF010000150.1:0-15811 GCA_046598195.1 Rhizobacter sp.
AAACCCTCGCAAGAAGGCATCTACGCCCACTTCAAGGCCATTGCCGAAGCGGTCGACGTGCCGATGGTGCTTTACAACGTGCCCGGCCGCACCGTCGCCGACATGCTGCCCGAGACCACGCTGCGCCTGGCGCAGGTGCCTGGCGTCATCGGCATCAAAGAAGCCACCGGCAACATCGAACGTGCCTGCACCCTGATCAAACATGCGCCCAAGGGCTTCTCGATCTACTCGGGCGACGACCCCACCGCCGTGGCGCTCATGCTGCTGGGTGGCCATGGCAACGTGAGCGTCACCGCCAACGTGGCACCGCGCGCGATGCACGCGCTGTGTGTGGCCGCCGTCGCCGGCAAAGCCAAGGAGGCCGCAGAGATTCACCTCAAGCTGCTGCCATTGCACAAGAACCTGTTCGTTGAATCGAGCCCCACACCCACCAAGTGGGCACTCTCCCGCCTGGGCCATTGTGGTGCCACCGTGCGCCTGCCCATCCTTCCCCTCACCCCCGCCGGCCAATCGGCGGTGGAACAAGCGTTGCGTGAGTCGGGTCTGCTCTGAGTTGATGCTGTCGCCTCGTTTGCAGGCGCGGCTCTCCCCACCTCCCTTCACTCGCCTCGCACGGCAGACCGGTTCCCGGCTGCTCCCCCTTCGGAGATGCTCAACGTGATTCGCTTTCCCCTCAATTCTGTTGTTGTCAGCCTGGTGCTCCTGGGCACCCTGGCCGCTTGCTCGGCGATCGACGGCGTGGTGTCTGGCGACAAGATCGACTACCGCAGCGCCAAAGCCAAGCCCACGCCGCTTGAAGTGCCGCCCGACTTGACACAACTCGCCGTTGACCCGCGTTACGCGCCGCAGGCGGGTGTGATCAGCGCGGCTGCGCTTCAGGCACCCAGTGTGGCGGCGTCAGCACCGGTCACCAACCAGGTCGCCCCGGCGTCGCTGGGCAATGTGCGCATCGAACGCCAGGGCACCCTGCGCTACCTCAGCACGCCTCAAACACCCGAGCAACTCTGGCCGCAACTGCAGGCCTTCTGGAAAGAGCGCGGCTTGACGCTGGCGGTGGATCAAGCCGACGTGGGCGTGATGGAAACCGACTGGGCCGAAAACCGCGTCAAGCTGTCCGACGACATCGTCCGCAAGACGCTGGGCAAGATCTTCGACTCGTTGTTCTCTACCGGCGAGCGCGACAAGTACCGCACCCGTGTCGAGCGCACGGCCCAGGGCAGCGAGATCTACATCGCCCACCGCGGCATGGAAGAGGTTTACACCAGCCAGCTCAAGGACACCACCACCTGGAAGCCGCGGCCGAGCGAGAGCTTGCTCGAAGGCGAGATGTTGTCGCGCCTGATGATCAAGCTCGGCGCCAAGGACGAGGTGGCCAAGGCGGCCGTGGCCCAGACGGCAGCCGCCGCGCCGGTCGCCCCCGCGCGGGCCCGCGTGCTCACCGGCCGCCCCGCCGCCACGCTGCAGATCGACGAAGGTTTCGACCGCGCTTGGCGCCGTGTGGGCCTGGCTCTCGACCGCAGCGGTTTCACCGTCGAAGACCGTGACCGCGCACAAGGCCTTTACTTCGTGCGCTATGTCGACCCGGCCCAGGCCGGCAAGGAAGAGCCCGGCTTCTTCAGCAAGCTCTTCAGCGGCGACGCCAACAAACTCTCCGGCCCCATCCGCTACCGGGTGAACGTCAAGGGTGAAGGCGAAGCCAGCACGGTGTCAGTGTTCGACGCCAAGGGCGCCCCGGAAAACGGCGACGCCGGCCAGCGCATCGTCAAGCTGCTGGTTGATGACCTGAAGTGAAGCCTCAGCGCATCAAACCATGATGCGCTTTTGCAGCCTCGGCAGCGGTAGCACCGGCAACGCCACGGTTGTTGAGGCCAGCAGCGGCAACACGGTGAGCCGCGTGCTGATCGACTGCGGTTTCTCGCTGCGCGAGCTCGATCGGCGGCTGGCGCGTGTCGGGCTGGCGCCGGCCGACATCGACGCTGTGTTCGTGACACACGAGCACAGCGACCATGTCGGCTGCGCCCTGACACTGGCCCGCCGCCATCGCACCCCTCTTTACACGAGCCGCGGCACTTGGCGCGCCATCGGCGAGCCCGATGTGCCTGACGGCCTGCTGCGTTTTGCGCGCGACCTGGAGCCGATCGCCATTGGCGACCTGGAGTTGACTCCCTACACGGTGCCGCACGACGCCCAAGAGCCGCTGCAGCTGCGTGTGGGCGACGGCGCTCTGCGCCTGGGGGTGCTCACCGATGCCGGCTCCATCACTCCCCACCTGCTGGCCCAGCTGCAACGCTGCAACGCGCTGCTGCTGGAGTGCAACCACGACCGCGGCATGCTCGCGAGCTCCAGCTACCCGGTTTCACTGAAAGCGCGCATCGCCGGCCGGCTGGGCCACCTGGCGAATGACACATCGGCTGAAATTCTGGCGGGGTGCCTGCATACCGGCCTGAACCACCTGGTGGCGGCCCATCTGAGCGAGCGCAACAACCGCCCCGCCCTCGCCCAGGCCGCCCTGGCATCGGTGCTCAGCGGAACACCCGGCGACGTACTCGTGGCCGACCCGGCGCTCGGCATCGACTGGCTGGTCGTTCACTGAATCAACCGGCTCATGCTGCGCTGGGCCCATAAAAAAAGCCGCCCGAAGGCGGCTTTTTTGGAATCGGCGAACCGATTACTTCGATGCAGCGGCGGTCACGGCCGAAGCAGCGGCGGTCGCTGCCGAAGCAGCAACGGTAGCGGCCGAAGCAGCAGCCTCAGCGCCCGAAGCGGCAGCGGTGGCAGCCGAAGCAGCAGCAGCCATCGGAGCGGCCGGAGCGACCACTTCAGCCTTCTTGCCACAAGCGGCCAGAGCAAGAGCAGCAACCACGGATGCCAACAGAAGCGACTTTTTCATATTTATTCCTCAGTGAAAGGTTCAGACAATTACCGGTAATTGTGGGAACCCTCCATCCTGGCAGATCCCCAACGAATCAAGGCGCGGAATGCTCGAGCATTACCTGCGCCTAGCCTCTGATTATACCCAGCCCTAGGGACTTCCCTAAAGGCCCAGGTTCGTTGCTGGAAAAGCCTCTTCAGATCGTTGCAAAAGTGCATCAAGGTTGTCGCGCACGCGAATGGCATCTGCCGGGTCAAACGACAGGCTGGCTCGGTAATGATCAGCGTCGAGCACCCGCAGCGTGACAAGGCCCGGCGCCAAAAAAAGGCCCGTCAGCTTGCCCGCGTCATCGTCGGCCAAGGCCCGGCATTCAACAACATGTGTCCATTGCCGACGCCATTCCACCCAGCGCGGGTGGTGGCGCGTGAACTCATCGAAGTTCTGCGCGAGCAAGGTGAGCTTGCGGTGCGCATAGGCCCAGCGCGTCAGGCTTTCGATCACGGCGCGCTCGCCCAGCGGCCAGTCGGCGAAGGTCGGGTCGGCGATGAACACTTCGCGGCAACCCTGATCGGCTACCAGTGCGAACGACTGGCGCAAAGCGTCGTGAAACTCATTGCGCGAGGTGATGATGCGCGGCGGCGGCAAGTCGCTCATGGCAGTCCTTTCAAGTAGGCAAAGTGTGAAGCCAACCGGCTTGCGCCCACAGTGCAACCAATTCTCGGGCGTCGTCACCGAGCTTGGCAAGCTGAGGCGCAGCGAGCTCGCGCTCATCGGCCAGGCGACGCATCAGCTTGGCGTCACGCCCGCCCGCAAGCAAAGCCTCGCCGTTGATGAACACGTGCTGGTCGTCGTACAGCATGCGGGTTCGCCGGTCGAGGCGCACACCCTGCCCCGCCGCCAGCGGATGGCCGGGCTCGAACCACACCTGCGGCTTGGGTTCGCTCAGCACCTCACCCAAGGCGCAGGCGAGTGAACGCGGCTCGGCGAGCCAGCGCGCCACCTCGCGCGCCACGAACTCGTGCATCGCCACGGGGATGCGGCCGGGTGCGTCGGTCGCACTCTGGCGCGGGTCGCGGTAGAGCGGGTCGAACTCTGGCCGCTCACTGGCGTCGAGCATGCACTGCAACACCTCGCTGCGCAGCTCGGCACGCCCTGCCGCACGAAAGCCGATCGACGCCGTCATGCACTCACCTTCGGCCACACCGTCGTGGGCCCAACCTGGCGGCAGGTAGAGCATGTCGCCGGGGGCCAGCAGCCACTCTTGTTCGGGCTTGAAATGTTTCAAGATCTTCAGCGGCACGTCAGGCACCAGCGTCTGATCGCCAGGCGCTGCAATGCGCCAGCGCCGGCTGCCTTGCAGCTGCAACAAGAACACGTCATACGAATCCACATGCGGGCCCACACCACCACCGTCACTGGCCCACGACACCATCAGGTCGTCGAGCCGGGCATCGGGCACAAAACGAAAACGTGACAGCAGCTCGTGCGCTGCGTCAAGGTGCGTGTCGAGGCCTTGCACCAGCAGCGTCCAACCGGGCTGATCAACGCGTGGCAATGCGCGCCGCGGCAGCGGGCCGTGGCGCAGCGTCCAGCCACGCGCTTGATGCACGATGAGGCGAGACTCCACCTCCTCGCGCGCGGCCATCGCAAACAGCTCGGCGCGGCTTGCCAGAGGCGGCGCATCCGGCACAGCCTGGCGAATGAGCAGTGGCCGCTTTTGCCAGTGGCGGCGCATGAAAACCTGAGGCGTCAAACCGCCCAGCAAGGGCGTTGGTGTTGAGATCGTCATCAGGTGATTGTGCGATCATTGTTCGATGATGATTTCCTCCCCCTGCGTCGTCAACCTGACCTGGCGACTCGAAGACGCTCAAGGCCAATTGATCGATGAGCTTGATGCCCCGGTCGAGTTCTTTTACGGCGGTGATGACCTGCTCGCCAAGGTCGAAGAAGCCTTGAATGGCCAAGAGGCCGGGTTCGAAACCAAGTTGCACCTCGAACCCGAGCATGCCTTCGGCGAATACAACTCCGAGCTGGTTTTTTTCGAAGAGCGCGCCATCTTTGGCGAACAGGTCGAGCCCGGCATGCAGTTCGAAGGCCCGCCCGAAGGGGCCGTCACCGCAGGTCTTTCGTCCGATGTGCTCTACACCGTGACCGAGGTCTACGACACGCACGTGGTGCTCGACGGCAACCACCCGCTCGCCGGCATCGCGCTGCGGCTCGACATGAAGGTGCGCGACGTGCGCGAAGCCACCGAAGCCGAGATCGAAGCCGGCAGCGTGGGCGAGTCGGGCATCAGCGTGATGAGCGCCGCACCCAGCAGCTCACAGCTGCACTGACTCTTCTCAGTGTTTGCCGGTGGAGCCAAATCCGCCGGCGCCCCGGTCTGACACGCCGAACTCGCTCACCACCCGAAACTGCGCCTGCACCACCGGCACGATGACGAGCTGCGCAATGCGCTCCATCGGCTGCACGGTGAAGCTCGCCTGCCCCCGGTTCCAACAGCTCACCATCAGCTGGCCCTGGTAGTCGGAATCGATCAGCCCGACCAGGTTACCGAGCACGATGCCGTGTTTGTGGCCCAGGCCCGAGCGCGGCAAGATGATCGCGGCCAGCCCGGGGTCGGCCACGTGGATGGCGATGCCCGTCGGGATGAGTTGCGTCTGCCCCGGCTCCAGCACCAGCGGTGCATCAAGGCAGGCCCGCAGGTCGAGGCCGGCGCTGCCGGGGGTGGCGTAAACAGGCAACTGTTCCGCCATGCGCGGGTCGAGCACTTTCAGGTCAATCTGAGTCATGTTTTCGAGTTGAGTCGTTGAGCAATCTCGCTCACCAGCGTGCGCGCGAGCGTGAGCTTGTCGGCTTGGGGAATGTCGCGGTGGCCTTTGGCATCGACCAGCACCAGCGCGTTGTCGTCGCGCCCGAAGGTGGCGGGCCCTAGGTTGCCAACGATCAGCGGCACGTTCTTGCGGCTGAGCTTTTCGCGAGCGTGTTTGAGCAGGTCGTGGCTCTCAGCCGCGAAGCCCACGCAGTAGGGCCGATCGGGAAGCTGAGCCACCGCGGCCAGGATGTCGGGGTTTTCGGTCAGCTCAAAGGTCGGCGCGACCTTGCTGCCGTTTTTCTTGATCTTCTGGTCAGACAGGCTGGCCGGGCGCCAGTCGGCCACCGCCGCGGTGGCGACAAACACCGAGTACTGCGCCGCGTGGGGCACCACTGCGTCATACATCTGCTGCGCCGTTTGCACGTCGACACGCCGCACGCCGCGCGGTGTGGGCAGGTGCACCGGGCCGGCGACCAGGGTCACCTCAGCGCCGGCTTCGCGGGCGGCGCGTGCGATCGCAAAACCCATCTTGCCGCTGGAGAGGTTGGTGATGCCGCGCACCGGGTCGATGGGCTCGAAGGTCGGGCCGGCGGTGATCAGCAATCGTTGGCCGGCGAGCACCTTCGGAGCCAGGAACGCAACCAGCTCTTCGACCAGTTCATCGGCCTCCAGCATGCGGCCGTCACCGATCTCGCCGCAGGCCTGGTCGCCGTTGCCGGGGCCGAGGAGCGTGGCGCCATCGGCGCGCAGCAGCACCGCGTTGCGCTGCGTCGCGGGGTGGGCCCACATCTCGCGGTTCATGGCCGGGGCCAGCAACAAGGGGCAACGTTCGATGGGACGCGCCAGGCACATCAGGCTCAGCAGATCGTCGGCCCGGCCTTGTGCCAGCTTGGCCATCAGGTCGGCGCTGGCGGGTGCAATCAACACCGCGTCGGCTTCGCGCGTGAGGTTGATGTGCGCCATGGCGTTGGGCTCGCGCTTGTCCCACTGGCTGGTGTAGACGTTGCGGTTGGAGAGCGCCTGCATCGTCACCGCGGTGATGAACTGCTCGGCCGCTTCACTCATCACCACCTGCACGGTGGCGCCGGCCTTGATGAGCCCGCGTGTCAGCTCGGCGGCCTTGTAACAAGCAATGCCGCCACTGAGACCCAGCACGATGTGCCGGCCCTGCAAATCAAGTCGTTCAGTCATGTCGGCACCCCGATCGCCGAGTGCGTCGATCGACCCTCCCAGAGGGTCGGGCCTTGCATGGGGCGGCCCGGCGCAGCGGCCCGTTGAATACAGATCAGCGTGGGGTACGTCATAGGCATCACAACGCAGTCCAGCTGCGTGACAAATCAGACCAGTTGAAAAGCACCCGCACCGCCTTGCCGTACACCTGCTCATGCGGCAAGAAGCCCCAGGCGCGCGAATCTTCGGAGTTGTCGCGGTTGTCGCCCAGCATCAGGTACTGCCCCGGCGGCACGGTGCATTGCCATGTGGTCGAGGTTTCAGCGCGGCAATTTTCGGCGAGGCCACGCTGGTTCAGATTGAGCATCAGACGCCCCTGCACAAACGGGTTGATCTTCACCACGCGCTCGCGCTGCTGCACGGTCTCACGCATCAGCCACTGGCCGCGGTCTTCGTCGCGCACGTCGGGGCCGGTGCCGTCGCTCAGCATCTGCGCCGATGGCGCTTCGCCGTTCACGCGCACCAGGCCGTTCTCGAAGTGCACCACATCACCCGGCAAACCCACCAGCCGCTTCACATAAAACTCCGACACATCGAGCGGGTAACGAAACACCACCACGTCGCCCCGCTGCGGCTGGCCGGTTTCGATGGCGGTGTTGGTGAAAGGCAGGCGCGGGCCGTAAGCCAGGTGGTTGACGAGCAGGAAATCACCCACCCGCAGTGTGGGCTCCATCGAGCCGGTGGGCACCCGCGGCCAGTCGGCCAGGGCCACGCGGCAGGTGAACATCAGGCCGATCACCACGAACAGTTCGGCACCCAGGCTGACCCAGAACGGCTTGCGCTCGGGCAGCGGGTGCTGGCGCAGCCGGCGCCGCCAAAACACCCAGCACGCCCCGCTGACCAGGCTCAGCAGGAACAAGATCTCGTTGACGGAAAAGCCGATCTGCATGGGTGAGTCGGGGGGGTGAAAGCCAGGCCGCGATTATGTCTGTGACCGTTTGCAGGGTCGCCTGTGGCGGGTGAGGGCTTTATTCCCCAATTTTCAGTAAGTACTGAAAATCCAAGACAATCTGATCCAGATCAACTCAGGGCCAACAAATGACACCGCTCTCACCGCTGGTCAAAAGCTTCGTCAGCCACTTTGGCGAGATGGGCAGCCGCTGGGGCATCAACCGCACCGTGGGGCAGATTTATGCACTGATCTTTGTGTCGCCCAAGCCGGTGAATGCCGACGACATTGCCGAAGCGCTGGAGTTCTCGCGCTCCAACGTGAGCATGGGGCTGAAGGAGTTGCAGGCCTGGCGGCTGGTGTCTTTGCGCCACCAGGCCGGCGACCGGCGCGAGTATTTCGACGCCCCCAGCGACGCCTGGGAGATCTTTCGCACTCTGGCCGAAGAGCGCCGACGCCGCGAGATTGAGCCCACGCTCTCGATGCTGCGCAATGCGCTGCTGGAACCACCCACCACCGAAGAAGACCGCATTGCCCAGGAGCGCATGAAGGGCATGCACGACTTGATCGAACTCATGACCACCTGGTTCGACGACGTGCAACGCATGGACCAGAAGACTCTGGCGCAGCTCATGAAGATGGGCTCCAAGGTTCAGCGCTTGCTGGAATTTACCGGCAAGTTGAAGGTCGTGAAAGGCGGAAAGGAATAAACCATGGACGCATTCATCCTCGCCCGCATGCAGTTTGCGGCCAACATCACCTTTCACATCCTCTTCCCCACCATCAGCATCTCGCTGGGCTGGGTGTTGTTGTTCTTCCGCTCACGCTGGCTGGCCACACAAGACAAACGCTGGCTCACCGCCTACCGCTTCTGGACCAAGGTGTTCGCGCTGACCTTTGCGCTGGGCGTGGTGAGCGGCATCACCATGAGCTTCCAGTTCGGCACCAACTGGCCGGGCTTCATGGAAAAGACCGGCAACATCTCCGGCCCGCTCCTGGGCTACGAGGTGCTCACCGCCTTCTTCCTGGAGGCAAGCTTCCTCGGCATCATGCTGTTCGGCCACGGCCGGGTGAGCGAAAGAACGCACCTGATTGCCACCTTTCTGGTGGCCTTCGGCACCACGCTCAGCGCCTTCTGGATCTTGAGCCTGAACTCGTGGATGCACACGCCCGCGGGCTTCGAGATCATCAACGGCGAGTTCCATGTGACGAGCTGGCTGGAGGTGGTGTTCAACCCTTCGCTGCCGTACCGGCTCACGCACAAGCTGCTGGCCTCGGGCTTGACGGTGGCGTTTTTGCTCGCGGGCGTCAGCGCCTGGCAGCTCTTGCGCAACAAGGCCAACAGCTCCACCGCCCCGGTGCTGCGCGCCGGCCTCACGCTCGCCGCGCTGTTGATCCCGTTGCAGATCGTGGCAGGTGACCTGCACGGCCTGAACACGCTCAAGCACCAACCGCAAAAAATTGCCGCGATGGAAGGTGTTTGGGAGACGGAAAAAGGCGCACCCCTGCTGCTCTTTGCGTGGCCGAACGAAAAGACGCGCAGCAATGACTTCGCCATCGGCATTCCCAAGGGGGCCAGCCTGATCCTCACCCACCAAGCTGACGGCGAGATCAAAGGCCTGAACGAGTTCAAGGGCGCTCACCCGCCGGTGGCCCCGGTCTTCTTCGGCTTTCGCATCATGGTCGGCGTGGGCATGCTGATGCTGTTGGTGAGCTGGCTGGGCTGGTGGTTGTACCGCCGCCGCGGCTGGGTGGCTGAAGCCTTGCCGCGCCCGCTGCTGTGGGTGCTGACCGTGATGACGTTTTCGGGCTGGGTCGCCACCGTGGCCGGCTGGTACGTCACCGAGATCGGCCGCCAGCCGTTCATCGTCTATGGCCTGCTGCGCACGGCCGACGTGGCCTCCAACATCGCACCGTCGATGATCGCGCTCACGCTCACCTTGTACGTCACCATGTACCTCGGCCTGATCGTCGCCTACGTGGCGGTGCTGAAGTACATGGCCGAAAAGCCCGAATCGGCGCTGTACCACGAGCCCGACATGCCGCCCATCACCGCCGTTGGGAGCCCCACATGAGCTTCGACCACGCACTGCCCGTCATCTTCATGGCGCTGATGGGTGTGGCCATGCTCATCTACGTGGTGCTCGACGGCTACGACCTCGGCGTGGGCCTGCTGCTGCCACGCGCCACCGACGCGCAAAAAGACACCATGGTGGCCTCCATTGGCCCTTTCTGGGACGCCAACGAAACCTGGCTGGTGCTGGGCGCGGGCATCCTGCTGATCGCCTTCCCCAAGGCCCATGGTGTGGTGATGGGCGCGCTCTACCTGCCGGTGGCGGTGATGCTGATCGGCCTCACCTTGCGCGGCGTGGCCTTCGACTTTCGTGTCAAGGCACGCGACCACCACAAGCCCCTGTGGAACCGCGCTTTTTTCGCCGGCTCGGGCCTCGCCGCCGTGGCGCAGGGCTGGATGCTCGGGCACTACATCACCGGGCTCAACTCGGGCTGGCAGTACCAGCTGTTCGCCGGCGCCATTGCGCTCGCGCTGCCCGCCGCCTATGTGCTGCTGGGCGCCGGCTGGTTGATCATGAAGACCGAGGGCGAGCTGCAGGCCCATGCCGTCAAGTGGGCCAAGATCGCCTGGCTGCCGGTGGTGATCGGCATCGCCCTCATCTCGATCGCTACACCCTGGGTCAGCCCCACGGTGCGCGAGCGCTGGTTCAGCATGCCAGCCTTCATCGCGCTGCTGCCGATTCCCTTGATGTCGGTCGCGGCGCTCGGCGTGCTGCGCATCAGCCTCAACTGGAAACGTGTGCTGGGGCCGCAGTGCTGGCTGCCCTTTGTGCTGACGGTGAGCGTGTTCCTGCTCGGCTTCTTCGGCCTGGCCTACAGCCTTTACCCGTTTGTGGTGATGGACAAGATCACGCTGTGGCAAGCCGCCAGTGCGCCCAGCTCATTAAAAGTGATCTTGATCGGCACCGCCATCACGGTGCCGGCCATCGTGGGTTACACCGTGTTTGCCTACCGCGTGTTCTGGGGCAAGGCGGGCGAGCTCAAATACGCCTGAAGAAACTTGAGCATCCGCTCGCGCGAGCGGCGCCAGGCCTCGGCGTTGCCGCCCACGTGCACGCCTTGGCCGGGGTTCACACCATTGGGCACGTCCTGGCGCAGGCGCAACGGAGCCGATGAGTCGAAGCCGTGGTACGCGCCTGGGTAGGTTTCGATCTCGGGCCGCGCGCCCACCTCGGCCGTGGGCGTGGCAGTGGTCGTGGCCAATTGGCGGCAGGCTTCGGCCGGTGTCCAGTCATCGGCTTCACCGATCAAAATGAGCAGCGGTGCCGTGGGTGTGTAGCCGCGTTGCAGATCGGTCTCGCAACCTGGGTAATAGGCCACCGCAAACGCCGGCTTGAGGCCGAAGGCGGCCACGTCTTTGTGGCGCGCGTTGGTGGCCGACAGCACCGTGCTGCCACCATTCGACCAGCCCATCACGCCGATGCGTTGCACGGCGACCTCGGGCCGCCCCGCGAGCCATTGCAAAGAGGCCAGCGCATCAAGGCGGCGATTGGCTTGCGTGATCTTGCGCTGGCCCACACGCTGGGTGCAGATCTCGCGCTCGCCACGGGGCGTGAGCGAATCCACCGTCAACACATGAAAGCCCTGCTGGTTGAGCAGCGACGCGTAATCGCGCATGCGCTCGCTGACCAGCCCCTTGCGGTCGTACATGCCGCCGCAGCCATGAAACAGCGCCACGGCGCCGGCTTTCGGCGCGGTGACGGGGTACCAAAAAGCCTTCAGCTGAACCGCCTGGCCTTGCGGTGCATCGAGGCTTGCGAACTCGACCGTCGACTGGCCGAGCGCCGAGCCGGCGCACGCTGCCAGCAACGCGGTAATCGCGAAAAAGCGTCTCATCGCGTTGGCAGCCCATCGGGGGCGAAGGCCGGCGTGGCCGGCAGCGGCGCCAGGTGCAAGGCCTGTGTGCCAGGGTTGTCTGACAAGGTGGTCACAGCGCCCACGCCCAGCTCGGTGCTCGCGCCCACCGCGCGGTAACGCCACTGCATCTGGTTGCGCCACGCGCCAGCACGCTCGAAGTTGCGATCGGCCTGCAACTGCACCCGCGCGCCTTTGGCCGCGAGCGAACGCAGCGCCTCTGCCACCGCGCTGCGCAAGGCCGGGCCCGACGTCTGATCGGCCCACACCGTGCACTGCCGGCCTGCCGCCGCAGCCAGCAACACCCGGCCGCGTGTGCCCGGTGCCGCGAGCACGCTGCCGGGCTGGCCCGAGAGCAGGCCATCCACATTGCCGCGCAGCCACTCGGCGGGCTCGAAGCCTTGCGACAAGGCCCAATCCACGGCGGCCGCTTCGTCTGCACCAGTGAGCAAACAGGCTTGCTGAAAGGTGCGCGCCACCCCCTGCGGTGTGGCCCATGCTGACAGCGGGGCCTCTGTTTCTGGCGGCGTCATTTGCGCCGCAGCCAGCACCCACGCCAGCACAGAGGTCGCGCCGATGGCCATGCGCAGAACATTTTTCATGGCGTGTCGCGCTCCTTCGTCAGGCCGCCACGATGCGCGGCGGGTTGGGATGAAACCGCACCATCGCATGCACGTCGGCATAGTCGCCATCGCGCATCGCGTAACCCTTGAACGTTCCTTCGATCTCGAACCCGAATTTGCGGTACAGCGCCAGCGCGGGCGCGTTGTCAGTGAACACCGTGAGCTCCAGGCGCAGGGCGGCGGCCCAGCGGTCGGCATAGTCACACATGGCGGCCATCAGCGCCGACCCCACGCCGAGGTTTCGCGCACCGGGCAGCACCGAGATGCCCAGCATCAGCGCGTGGCGCCGCCGTGTGGCGGAGTGCGCCGGGTGCAAGCCGCTGGAGCCGATCACCTTGCCGTTCATCTCGGCGCACAACAGCAGGTCGGTCTTGCCGGGCGCCAGGGTTTCGGCCAAGCGCGCCCGCCAAGTGTCTTCGTCGGTGTAGGGCATTTGCATCAAGCCCGGGTAGACCGCAGGGTCACCCATGATGCGCGCGATGGCGGCGGCGTCGTGAAGCGTGGTGCGTCGAACGGTGATCGTCATGTCATGCACTCCATCAAGAACAACGCCCGCGCGGCGGCGGGCGTTGACGTGTCACAAGCCAGGCTGCGTCACAGCCGCTCGCCGACCCAGCCCTTCACCGAGGCCAGGGCTGCCGCGAGGTTCTGGGGGTCGGTGCCGCCGGCCATCGCCATGTCGGGCTTGCCGCCACCTTTGCCGCCCACTTGCTGGGCGACGAAGTTGACCAGTTCACCGGCCTTGAGCTTGCCAATGCTGTCGCTGGTCACGCCGGCAGCGAGCTGCACCTTGCCGCCCTCCACCGCCGCCAGCACGATGGCGGCGCTCTTGAGCTTGTCTTTGAGCTTGTCGAGTGTTTCGCGCAGGCCTTTGGCGTCGGCACCGTCGAGCACGGCGGCCAGCACCTTGATGCCTTTCACGTCGACCGCTTGCGACAGCAGGTCGTCACCTTGTGATGACGCGAGCTTGCCGCGCGCGGCGGCCAGCTCTTTCTCCAATGCACGCACCTGCTCCAGCACCTGGCTCAAGCGGGCCGGCACTTCCGCCGGCGCGGCCTTGAGAGTGCTGGCCAACTGCTGCATGGTGCTTTCGAGCGACTGCAGGTAACCCAGAGCGTTGTCGCCGGTCACCGCCTCCACACGGCGCACACCAGCCTGAATGCCCGTCTCGGCCACGATCTTGAAGAGGCCGATGTCGCCGGTGCGCTGCACGTGCGTGCCGCCGCACAGCTCGCGGCTGGTGCCGATGTCGAGCACACGCACTTCGTCGCCATACTTCTCGCCGAACAACATCACCGCGCCGGTCTTCTGCGCTTCTTCGATGGTCATCACCCGCGCCTGCGTGGCGGCGTTGGCCAGGATCTCGGCGTTGACGATCGCTTCGACCTTGACAATCTCGGCGTCGGTCATCGGCTGGTTGTGCGCAAAGTCGAAGCGCGTGCGCTCGGCGTTCACCAGCGAGCCCTTTTGCTGCACGTGGGCGCCCAGCACTTCGCGCAAGGCCTTGTGCATCAGGTGTGTGGCCGAGTGGTTGCGCACGGTCTTGGCACGGTGCTCGGTGTCGACACGGGCGTTGAGCACGTCGCCAACGGACACTGAGCCTTCGACGACACGACCGTGGTGGCCAAACACGGCGGCCTGCACCTTGATCGTGTCTTCCACCAGGAAACGAGACGTCGCGTTGCGCAGCTCGCCGGTGTCACCGACCTGGCCGCCACTTTCAGCGTAGAACGGCGTCTGGTCGAGCACGACCACCGCGTCGTCACCCGACTTCGCGCTGGTGGCGGTCGAGCCGTCGATGTAGATGGCGGTGACCTTGGCACCTTCATGCGTCAGCTGCTCGTAGCCGTGGAAGGTGGTGTTGGCGCCGGTGTACTCCAGGCCTTGCGCCATCTTGAACTTGCCGGCGGCACGCGCCTGCTCGCGCTGGCGGGTCATCGCCACGTTGAAGCCGGCTTCGTCGACCGTCACGCCGCGCTCGCGGCACACGTCAGCCGTGAGGTCGAGCGGGAAACCATAGGTGTCGTGCAGCTTGAAGGCGGTTTCGCCGTCGACGGTTTTGGCACCGGCTGTGTCCAATGTCGCCAGCGCGGCCTCCAGAATTTCCATGCCGTTGGCGATGGTGCGGAAGAAACCTTCTTCTTCCTGCTTGAGCACCTCGGTGGCGCGCTGCTGGTTCTTGCGCAGCTCGGGGTAAGCCTCGCCCATCTCGGCGGCCAGTGCATCGACCAGCGTGTAGAAAAACGGCTTGCGCGCACCCAGCTTGTAGCCGTGGCGAATGGCACGGCGCGCAATGCGGCGCAGCACATAGCCGCGACCGGCGTTGCTCGGGATCACACCGTCGACCACGGTGAAGGTGCAGGCGCGAATGTGGTCGGCGATCACCTTGAGCGAAGGCGATTCTTTGTCGGCATCTCCCGCACCCGCCACATCAACCGCCTTCTTCGCCGCCGCCAGCAGGTTCACGAAGGTGTCGATTTCGTAGTTGCTGTGCACGTGCTGCAGCACGGCGCACAAACGCTCCAGGCCCATGCCGGTGTCCACGCTCGGCTTGGGCAGCTTGTGCATCACGCCCGCTTCGTCGCGGTTGAACTGCATGAACACGTTGTTCCAGATCTCGATGTAGCGGTCACCGTCTTCGTTGGGCGAGCCCGGCGGGCCACCCGCGATCTCGGGGCCGTGGTCGAAGAAGATCTCGGTGCACGGGCCGCAGGGGCCGGTGTCGCCCATCTGCCAGAAGTTGTCCTTCCGACCGAGCCGGTAGATCCGCTCCGGCCGGACGCCCTGGGCCTTCCAGAGCTCGTTCGCCTCCTCGTCGGCGGGTGTCGCGGCGTCGCCCTCGAAGATCGTGACGGCGAGACGATCCTTCGGCAATTGCAGCACTTCCGAGATGAACTGCCACGCGAGCGCGATGGCCTCGGGCTTGAAGTAGTCGCCGAACGAGAAGTTCCCGAGCATCTCGAAGAACGTGTGGTGCCGGGCCGTGAAGCCGACGTTCTCGAGGTCGTTGTGCTTGCCGCCGGCGCGGACGCAGCGCTGGCTGCTGGTCGCGCGCACGTAGTCGCGGCGCTCCTTGCCGGTGAAGACGTCCTTGAACTGGACCATGCCCGCGTTGGTGAACAGCAGCGTAGCGTCATTGGCCGGGACGAGCGGGCTGGAGCTCACTGCCGTGTGCCCCTGCTGCTCGAAAAACGCGATGAATCGCGACCGGATCTCGTCGGTCCCTAACGCCTTGACCATGGCGCGTTATAGAGGACGACGGCGCACCGTGTCACGCGCGATCGCTACTCGAGGGAGATACGCGCGATCGGCTGGATGTTCATGTCCGGCGAGAGCTCCTGGTAGCTCAGCACCGCGAGGTGCGGGAACTCGAGCTCCACGAGCTTTCGGAAGTAGCGGCGAATCTCCATCGTCGTGAGCACCACGGGCTGCTGCGCCGACGGCGGCAAGTTGCC
>JBKJJF010000183.1:0-5339 GCA_046598195.1 Rhizobacter sp.
GGCGGGCGATGAACTGATCCTTCAGTTCCCTCTTGGCCACGAACACGAACGGGCGCGGCAGCGCCGCCACCAGGATCACACCGTCCAGGTAGCTGGCGTGGTTGCTGACCAGCACGCACGGCCCAACGGGGAGGTGCTCCAGCCCCCGCACCGTCAACGGTGTGCCGCTCAGCTTGAACAGCGAGCGCGCAGCCCCGCGCGCCAGGGCCCACGCGGCGCCCGGACTCGCCATCAGCAGCGTCAACCCCCACGTGAGCGGCGCCAGCAGCCAGAACAGCAGCACGGCCCAGAGCCCGAACAGGGCGCGGCCGAGGTTGCCCCCCAAGTGCTGCAGGCGCGGCAACACCGCACCCAGGGCGAGTCGCAGCACCTGGCGTCGCGCGGTGGCAGGCGCTGTACCGACACCTCCGGCTTCGTACCAGGCGCGGCAGGCCGAACGCCGGACCTTGCCGCTTGAGGTCTTGAGCACGGTGTGCGGCGGCGCCAGCACGATCTCGTCCGGCGGTTCGCCAATGGCGCCGATGACGGCACGCGACACCGCCTCGCGCAGTGCCGTCCGGGCATCGGCAGGGCTATGCATCGACAGTGGCCGCGCCTCGGCCAGCACCACCAGGCGCTCGGTGCCGGTGGCCGGGTCGGAACTGCCGAACACGGCCACGCAGCCCTTGCGCACGCCCTCAACCTGGCCCACTGCCTCTTCGATCTCCTGCGGGTACAGGTTGCGCCCGCCGCGGATCACGATGTCCTTGACGCGGCCGGTGATGTAGATGTCGCCGTCGGCGGCGTAGGCGCGGTCGCCGCTGTCGAGCCAGCCGTCGTGGAACAACTGTGCGGTCTGCTCGGGGTTGTGAAAATAGCCGCGCGTCGCCGACGGCCCTTTGAACTCGAGTCGGCCCTCGATACGTTCGCCGACTTCGAGGCCGGCCTCGTTGAGGATGCGCACCGCATGGCCGGGCAGCGGCCGCCCGCAAGCGACAAAACGCAGGGCACCGGCGTCATCGGGCGCGGCCGGAACCGCACGGCGCTCACGCGTGAAGGGCTCGCGTTCAATCGCATCGATCGGCGCCACGCGCCCCAGCGGTGGGAACAGCAGGCCCACCGAGGCTTCAGCCAGGCCGTACACCGGCGCGACGGTCTCCGGTCGCAAGCCGCACACGGCAAAACGCTCGGCAAAACGCTGCACGGTGTCCGGGCTGACGGCCTCAGCGCCGTTGAAGGCCAACCGCCACGCGCTCAGGTCCAACCCGGCCAGCGCGGCATCGTCGATGCGTTTCAAGCACAGCTCGTAGGCGAAGTTCGGCCCCGCCGACAGCGTACCGCGCCAGCGCTGCATGGCCTGCAGCCAGCGCAGCGGCTTCGAGAGGAAGGCCAGTGGCGACATCACCACCAGCGGGAAGCCGACGTACAGCGGCGCCAGCCAGGCGCCGATCAGGCCCATGTCGTGGTACAGCGGCAGCCAGCTGACGAACACGTCGCGCGGTGTGGCCTCGATGGCCTGCGCCATGGCGCGGATGTTGGCCAGCAAGTTGGCGTGGGTCAGCGCCACGCCCTTGGGGTTGCCGGTGCTGCCCGAGGTGTACTGGATGAAGGCGATGTCGTCGCCGCGCACGGTCACCTGCGTGGGCGTGCCGCCGCCCGAGGCCAGCTGCTGCGGCGTGACCACGTGGCGCAGGCCGGGCACACGCGCCTGCAGCAGGCGCGCCACCACCATCGCCTCGGCCACGGTGACGAGCACAACGGCGCCGGCGTTGGACACGATGCCGGTGTGGCGCAGCACATGGTCTTCAAGCTGCGAGGCGCGCGCCGGCGGATAGATCGGCACCGGAATGGCGCCGGCCATCAGAATGCCGAAGTAGGCGCTGAAATAGTCGGCCGAGGTCGGCAGCATGATTGCCACGCTCTGGCGCGGCACCACGCCCATGCGCTGCAGGCCGGCTGCGACCGCCGCCGATGCCGTGGCGAGCTGGCAGTAGCTGAGCGTTTGCTCGCTGTCGTCCTGCAGGATCACCACCTGCGTCTGCTCCGGATGGGCTTGCACGTGCCAGGCCAATACTTCGAGCAAGGTGGTGGCGGTCTGCGGCGTTGCGGGCTGCACCGAATCGGGGTCGCGATGGGCGTGGCCATCAGGCCGCATGGGCACCCATTTCAGCGCAGCGTGCGCGGGCAACACCATCGGCGCGCTGCCGTCGGGCGTGTCATGTACAGCGGCGCCCCGCTGCATGGCCCGCAGCAAGTCGCCCACAGTTTCTGCGCTTTGCAGGGTGTCGGCAGGCAGGTCGATACCGAAAGCGCGTTCGGTGCGCAGCAGCAGTTCCATGCGGCCCAGGCTGTCGAAACCGAGATCTTGGTCGAGCACGCTGTCCAACGTGACAGGCGGCAGGCAGGGGTCACCCGCATGCAGGTCACGCAAGGTTGCCTCGACGGTGGCGATCAGGGTCGCCGCCGCGCTGGCGGGCTGCTCCGCCGCGAGCGGCCGGGTTGCTGTGAAGGTGTCTGCCATGTGGTTTCCAGCGTGAACGACTGCGCCACACAAGCATGATGGTTTGGCCGGCGAATCGTTCCCTTGACCCGCTTCAAGGTTGATGCCAGTCAAGCCAAGACCCGCGCGGTCATGGGAACGTCGCTCTGTGGCGCGATGTGTGGCGCAATCTGTGGCGTTGTTTCTGCCGTCGTTTCTGCCGTCGTTTCTGCCGTTGTTTCTGCCATCGTTTCTGCCAGCGGTGGTGGCATTGCGGCGGCGGTGTGGCCTCACCGAAGCAGATCACCCCCCAAGCACTCCATCAACATCCTTACAAAGGCCGAGCATGAAAAACGCGCTGGTCCCGATCGACGGCTCACCTGCCGCACTGCGTGCCCTCGCCTTCGCCTTGCGCGAGACGCGCAATCCGCTCGACGCACGGGTGCACGTTCTCAACGTGCAGGCACCCTTGGTGCATCTGTGGCCCGGAAAACTGGTCTCGCCAGACATGATCAATGCCGAGTTGCGCAGTGACGGCGAAAAGCTCCTGGTGCAGGCCGAGATCATGGCGCTGTCGGCCAGCGTCGCCTGCGTTGCGCAGGTGCGCATCGGGTCAGCGGCAACCGAGATCATTGCCTATGCGCTCGCGCATGACTGCGACGCCATCGTGATGGGCACGCGTGGCATGGGCACCGTCGGCAGCCTGGTGATGGGGTCGGTGGCGCAGGAGGTCGTGCACCTGGCGCCGGTGCCCGTGACCCTGGTGAAGTGACGGCATGCCCGACGCCTTCGCAGCCCACGCATCCGTCGGAAATGCAGCATGACGGGCCTGTGGCTGATCTGGGCCCAGCTCGGGCTGTGCGCGGGGGCCATTGCCGTGGCCGGGACGGTGCTGACGCGCCATGCCGATGTGATCGCCGACAAGACGGGCTGGTCGGGTGCCTGGGTCGGGCTGGTGCTGCTCGCGTCCGTCACCTCGTTGCCCGAACTGGCGACCGGCATCAGCTCGGTCACACTGGCCGACGCACCGGACGTCGCGGTGGGCAACGTGCTGGGGGCCTGCGTGCTCAACCTGTCGTACGTGGCGGTGCTCGATGTGCTCAAGCGCGACGAGTCGCTGTTCCAGCGCGCCGGCCTGGGCCACATCGGTCTGGCGGGCTTCGGCATCATCATGCTGGCCGTGGCCGGCCTGGGGCTGGTGCTGTCGCAGTTTCCGCTGGCGCGCTCGCTCGGGCACATCGGCCTGTACGCCCCGGCGCTGGTGATGCTTTATTTGCTCGCGGTCCGCATCACCTTCCGTTACGAGCGTTCGCAAGTGGCCGCGGGTGCTGAGAAAGCCGCAAGCCGCTACCCCGGCATGTCACTGCGCCAGGCCGCCTGGCGCTTCGGCGTGGCCGGCGGTGTCGTGGTCGCGGCCGGCACCTGGCTGCCGTTCGTCGCCACGGACCTGGCCCACGCGATGCAGTGGACCGAGAGCTTCGTCGGCACGCTGCTGGTGGCCTTGGTGACCTCGCTGCCGGAACTGGTGGTGACGCTGTCGGCCCTGCGACTGGGCGCCGTCGACATGGCAATTGCCAACCTGCTCGGCAGCAACCTGTTCAACCTCCTGATCCTGGCGATCGACGATGTTTTTTATGGACGCGGCCCGATTCTGGGGGCGGTTTCTCCGGTGCACGCGGTGTCTGCCATGTCGGCGATCCTGATGAGCGGTGTGGTGATCATTGCGCTGCTGACGAAGCCGGCCGGCCGTGTCATGCGCCTGGCCAGCTGGGCCAGCGTGGCGCTGGCCGCTGTGTTTGTGCTGAATGCGTATGTGTTGTTCAGTCATGGTTAGCGTGGCGTGCGCCGGCCGGGCGTTCGGAGCCTCGCACGCCCGCGGTGGGGCGGGTCGCGCCGAGACGGCGGCTCTGCCTGAGGGGGGCATGATCAACGCCGAAGGAGTCAAAGCCGATGTTCCAGGTCTATTCGAATGCCGGTCGCGTGTTCAGCCGCAGCCTGGAGCAAAGGCGCCAGGTGGCACCGACGAGCGCCCTGGCCCGGAACGGCTTCGGCCCGGCGCCGCAAGCCCACTCGCGCAATCACCATGACCTTCTCTGACAAGCCCGCGAAGACCCCGCCGGAGAAGGCGCCACAAGCCCCGGCCTGGCATGCCCTGACGGGCATTGAGGCCTGCGCGCGGCAGGGCGTCGATGCCCGTGTGGGTTTGTCCGCGGCCGAGGCCGAAGGGCGCCTCGCCCGCAACGGCCCCAACCGATTGGCGGAAAAACCTCCGCGCTCGGCCTGGCTGCGTTTGTCCGACCAGTTCAAGAGCACCTTGATCCTGATCCTCGTCGCCGCTGCGGCGCTGGCCTACGTCGTCGGCGACTTGAAAGACGCGCTTGTCATTCTGGTCGTGGTGGTGCTCAACGCCCTGCTCGGCTTCTATCAAGAGAACCGGGCCGAGCAGAGCCTGGCGGCGCTGAAGAAGATGCTGGCCACCAAGGCCCGGGTGCGTCGTGACGGCCACCCTGCCGAGATGGATGCCGAGTCGCTGGTGCCCGGCGACATCGTGCTGCTCGAAGCCGGCGACAGGGTGCCGGCCGACGGCCGGCTGGTCGAGACACACAGCTTTGAGATCGACGAATCGGCGCTCACGGGCGAGTCGCACACCGTGGGCAAGCACGTGGAGAAGCTGGCCGACGCCGCGGCCCCGCTGGCCGAGCGCACAAACATGGCGTTCATGAACACCGTGGTGACACGTGGCCGCGCCGAACTGCTGATTGCGGCCACCGGCGGCGCCACCGAAATGGGCCGCATCGCCCACCTGATGCAGCAGGCGCCGCAAGAGCCGACGCCGCTGCAGCGCCAGCTCGACCGCCTGGGCAAGCGCCTGGCGCTGATC
>JBKJJF010000220.1:0-17399 GCA_046598195.1 Rhizobacter sp.
TTGACGCAAGCTTTGGCGCCAAAGTAGCCTCAGGCCGAGCCGGTCAAGAAAGAAGCCCCAGCCGCGAAAAAGGCGCCAGCTTAAAACCCGTCAGCCGTAAACCGTGACCACCTGGTAACCGAGCGAAGCCAGCTCGCCGCCGGGGGCCCACAAACGGGTCACCTGGTTCACATAACCACCCTCGGCAGCCAGCACGTCGGTGTCGACACGCCACCAGCCATCGGCCGCGGGGGTGTGCGCTGGGTGAAGATGCCGAGTACGGGCGTGGGCGGCACGCCGGCCAGCAGCACCGTCGTCAGCTCCAGATCAACAGCGATGGGTTCGTCTTTCAGGCGCAGGTAAATGCGGCTCATCTCGCTGGGCAGGCCGGACATCGGCACCACGCCTTCGGCGAATCGCATGTCCATGTGCTGCGTGAAATTGGGCCCGATGCCGCGTGGCAAGCTGCGCGGTGCAACCTCTTCGGGCAAGCGAGAAATGGCTGGGCGCTCAGGTGCTTTGGCCGGCACGATGGTGGCGCGGTCGACGCCGAACACTCCCAGCAGCAGCGCGGCCGTTTGCCCTTGCTGGCGCACCAGGGCTTGCACCTGGCGCACGTTTTTTCCTTCACGCAGCAGGTTGACGCTCACCTCGACCGAGCCTGCAGCCACCGGGCCGATGAAGCTGGTTTGCAGGGCACGCAAACGCACCGTGGCGGGCCACGCCGCACCGGCCACGTCGCGCATGGCTTGAACCGCCAGCACCGATATCAGGCCACCGAAGGAGGTGCGGCCTTGCAGCCAGTCTTCGGGCACGGTGAAACCCACGTTGTCGGTCGTGCGTGTGCGTGCGGCCAGCAGGGTCGACAAAGGGGTGAAGGTGCTCATGCGTGGTGTGTGGGAGAGTCTTTGCGAATTATCCCGACCGCCGCTTGCCCGTGCTGCCACCCGGGCGACAGCGCGGTGGCATGATGCCGCCCGCAGACCCGACCCGAAGGATTCCGACATGCGCCGCTTGCCCCTCTTCGCCACCTTCAACCGCCGGCTCGTGCCGCTGCTCGCCGCCGGCTTGACGCTGGCTGCCACTTCGCTGCACGCCGCACCGCCCAAAGCGCGTGAAGGCACGCTCGGTGGAGGCAAGGCCGGGGGGCCGATCCTGAGCATGGTGCAGCTGCGCGCCTGCATGGCGCAGCAAGCGCGCATCCAGATCCAAAACGACGAAGCGACCAAGGCGAAGCTGCAGTTGGCAGCCGACGTCGCCGACATTGACCGCGGCGCGGGCGCGCTCAAGGCCGACTTGGCGAGTCTGGATCGCACCAACAAAGAAGCTGTTGAGGCTTATGTGGCGCGGGCGCAAGCGCACGACAAGTCGATCGACAGCTACCAAGAACGCGTGCCGCATTTCAATACGCAGGTCGAAGCCTTGAATGAACAGCGTGCCGCCTTCGCCAAAGCCTGCGACGGCCGCCGTTACCTGGAAGACGACCACAAGGACATCAAGGCCGGCAAGTGACCCCTTTTGGGGGGTTCGTCTAACGAGGTAGGGCGCTTAAAATCGGGGCCTCTCCCAACCAGAGACGCACCCATGACACTTGCCACAAGCAACCCGTTGGTGCAGCCGTGGAATACCCCGCACGGGCTGCCCCCTTTCGCCGAGGTTCGCGCCGAACATTTCAAGCCGGCTTTTGACGCGGCACTGGCGCAGCACCTGGCCGAAATCGACACCATCGCGGCCTCAACCCAAGCCGCAAGCTTCGATAACACCGTGGCCGCGTTCGACCGAAGCGGCCGGCTGCTGGCGCGCATCGAGGCGCTGTTCTACAACCTCACCGCCAGCGAAACCTCGCCCGAGCTGCAGGCGGTGGAGCGCGAGATGGCCGCGCCGCTGGCGGCGCACAACAGCGCCGTCTACATGAATGCGCGCCTGTTCCAGCGCATGGATGTGCTGCACGCGCAGCGTCATACACTGGCCCTCACGCCCGAGCAGACCCGCCTGCTGGAGCGATTTCACCTCGACTTCGTGCGTGCCGGCGCCAAGCTCGGTGAGGCGGCGCAACAGCGTTATGCGCAGGTGATGCAGCGCCTGGCCGAGCTGACCACCCGCTTCAGCCAAAACGTGCTGGCCGATGAATCGGCCTACCGCCTGCTGCTGCGCGACGAGCACGACCTGGCGGGCCTGCCCGACTTTGTGCGCGCCGCTGCGCGCCAGGCCGCGGCCGAGCGTGGTGTGACCGATGGCCACGTGATCACCCTCTCGCGCTCGCACATCGTGCCCTTTCTCACCTTCTCTGACCGGCGCGATCTGCGCGAGCAAGCCTGGCGCGCCTGGGTGTCGCGCGGCGAGCACGATGGCGCACACGACAACCGCCCGGTGGCACGCGAGATCCTCACGCTGCGGCGCGAGCAGGCACGCTTGCATGGCTACGCGAGCTACGCCGACTACGCGCTGGCCGACACCATGGCCGGCACGCAGGCCGCGGTGAGCGAGCTGCTGCAGCAGGTGTGGGCACCGGCCCGTGAGCGTGCCGAAGCCGAACAAGAGGCCTTGCAGGCGCTGGCCTTGTCGCGCGGCGAGTCGCTGCAGATCGAGGCCTGGGACTGGCGCTACTACGCCGAGAAAGTGCGCCAGGCCCGCTACGACCTCGACGAAGCTGCCATCAAACCCTACTTCCCGCTCAACCGCATGGTCGACGCGGTGTTTGACTGCGCACAGCGCCTCTTCGGCGTGCGCTTCACGCCGCGCGCCGACCTGCACGCCTACCACCCCGACGTGAAGGTCTACGAGGTGCGGCAAGCCGCTGACGACAGCCTGGTCGGCATCTTCTTGCACGACAACTTCGCGCGGCCCAGCAAGCGCAGTGGCGCGTGGATGTCGCTCTTTCGCAGCCAGTCGCGCAACAGCGGCTCGGCGGCCGAGGGCGTGCTGCCGATCGTCGTCAACAACAATAACTTCGCCAAGGGCGCGCCGGGCGAGCCCACGCTCTTGAGCTTTGACGACGCACGCACGCTGTTTCACGAGTTCGGCCACGGCCTGCACGGGCTGTTGTCGAGCGTGACCTACGAGCGCTTGTCGGGCACCAACGTGCTGCGCGATTTTGTCGAGCTGCCTTCGCAGCTGTTCGAACACTGGTTGAGTGAGCGTGAGGTGCTCAAGCAGCACGCACGCCACCACCTGACCAACGAGCCGATCCCCGACCAGCTGATCACGCGGCTCGAAGAAGCCAACCGTTTTAACCAAGGCTATGAGACGGTGCGCTACCTGGCCTCGGCGCGGGTCGACATGGCCGCGCATGCGCTGACCGATGCCGAGGCCCCCGACATCACCACCTTCGAGCAGGCCGAGATCGCCCGCATGGACCTGCCTGCAGCGGTGGGCATGAACCACCGGCTGTCGCACTTCCAGCACCTGTTTGCCGGCTCGGGCTATGCCGCGGGCTACTACGTCTACCTGTGGGCCGAGGTGCTCGATGCCGATGGCTACGACGCCTTCACCGAGGCGGGCAGCCCCTTCGACGCGTCAGTGGCGCAGCGTCTGCGGCAGTTCATCTATTCGAGTGGCAACAGCCGCGAGCCGCGCGAGGCCTACCGCGCCTTCCGCGGGCGCGACCCGTTGGTGCAGCCGATGCTGCGCGAGCGAGGGCTGCTCGAAACTGACGCCGCGCGTTAGGCGGCGTCAGTTTTACTTCGCCAGCTCGACGGCCAGCCTTTGCTGGCCGTGCTGGTCGATCACACGTGCTGAGCGGTAGTCGCCGCGCGGCAGGCTGAACACCACGCAGGGTTGCGTGACCATCATCGCGTACATGCGGCCGGGCTCGGGCAGCTGCCACACGGCATTTACCGTCAGGCGCTGAGCGTTGATGCTGGCGGCGTTGACGCCCAGGCCGGAGCCGGTGTTCGGCTGTTGCCCCATCGACAGTTGAAACACCGAGCGGCTGCTGAAGTCGACGGCGATGGTCTTGGGCGTAGCGCCCAGGATGTGGGCCGGAGTGACGATGCGCGCCAGCGCTGCCGCGTCGGCCACGGGCCGCAGTGACGCCTGCTCGGTGCCGCACAAGTTGCTGGCGTGCAGCGTCTGCAGGTCGAGGCCTGCCTGACGAGGCGGAGCTTGCGGCGCCTGCGCCTGGCAGGCGCCGAGCAGCAGGCAGGTGCCCAGACCGAGGGCGAGTGTGTGGGTTGTGTGAGTCATGCCAGCAGCCTAACGCAAGCGCTTGATGGGTAACGCCGGCACGGGCCGGGCCAGGCCTTGCGCGGCGGCGCCGATCGCCGTCACGTAGCCGCTGAAAAAGTCGAGGCCGCTGCGGTTGCTGTTGATCGTGAGCAGCGCCGGGCTGTCCAGGCTCACATAAGCGGCGCAGGCTTCACCCACATCGCACAAACCGTCGTCGTTGTTGGGGTCGCTGCCGGCAAAGAGCCGGTAGTTGCCGGTTGCCACGTTGGGGAATTGGAAGCTGTAGACACCGTTGGTGGGCCGCGCGGTGACCTGGTAGACGGTGGCCAGCGTGTCGGCATTGACCAGAATGATGTACTGCTGCCCGAGGTTGGAGCTCACGCTCGTGCCGCCCGCACTCACTTGCATCAGCACCGGAATGGTCACGCTGTTGGCCGCCGACACCAAGCGGATGCTGCCCGAGTAAGCGCCCGGCGCCAGGCTGCCGCGGTTCACGTTCACGGTGTAAGTGCCCAGGCCCGAAGCGCCGGCGGGTGGTGTCACGCTGAGCCAAGCGGCGGCGGGCGTCAGCTGCACGCTGGTGACCGTCAACGTGCCAGCGCCGCCATTGGCTGCGGTGAAGGTGGCGCTGCTGCTGCCCGGGGCGAAGTTGAACGCCGAGCTGCTGCTCACCAGCACGGCGGGCGCGGTGCCGCCGATGTTTTGTGCCGCCTGCACCGCCTTCAGGGCGTCGATCAGCCCGTGGCCGAAGCTGTTGTCGCGCCCGGGGGCCCCGATGTCGACGGTCAGGCGGCCGGCGGCCAACAAGGTGTCGATGTTGTCGGGGGTCAGGCCTGGGTTCACCGATTTCATCAGCGCAAACACACCGGCCACGTGTGGCGCGGCCATCGAAGTGCCCTGCAGGAACTGGTAGGAGTATTCCGCGCGGCCCGAGGTGTCGTCGGCTGAGGTGCTCAGCACCCGGTCGACGAAGCCGTCGCCATTCACGTCACCCGCATCACCGCCGGGGGCTGCGATGTCGACTGTGGCGCCAAAGTTGGAGTAGCTGGCGAGCGTGCGGTTGATGCTCACGGCGCTGACCGACACCACGCCGTTGTATGACGCCGGGAAGAACGGCGTGCCGCTGGCTTCATTGCCTGCCGCGGCGACGATGATCGCGCCCGTGGCGCGGGCCTGGTTGTAGATGTTTTGCTCGGCTTGCGACGAGCCGCTGCCGCCCAGGCTCAGGTTGATGACGTCGGCGCGCTGCGCGGGCAGGGTGCCTGAACTGTTGGGCAGGCGTGCTGCAAAGAGCACAGCCTGCGTGATGTCGAACGAGGTGCCGCCGCCTGCGCCCAGCACCCGCAGCGGCATGATGCGCGCCCCCCAGGCCACACCGGCCACACCGCGGCCGTCGTTGCTGGCAGCGGCCACGGTGCCGGCCACGTGGGTGCCGTGGAAGGAGCTGCCGCCACCCGGGGTTTCGGCGTCGCCAACGTCCTCGGGGTTGTTGTCGGCGCCGTCGCCATCGCGTGCCGAAGCGGCGGTGCTGATGAAGTCGTAACCCGGTACGAGCTTGCCTTGCAGGTCGGGGTGGCCGAGCAGCACGCCGGTGTCGATGACGGCCACGATGACGCTGCTATTGCCGGTGGTGATGTCCCACGCGGCGGGCAGGTTGATCAACGGGTAGTGCCACTGGAGTCGGTAGTACTCGTCGTTGGGCACGGCAGCGGCGCGGCGGATGTAGTTGGGCTCGGCGTATTCGACGTTGGGGTCGGCGCGCAGGCGCTTGATGGCGCTGAGCGTGGCGATCTTGAGCTGCGCCTTCGAGAGTGCGCCCACGGCAGCGCTGCTGTGCCGCAGCGCCACCGGCTTGCCGCGCGCCTGAGCCAGCTGGGTGGCCGGGTGGTCGAGCTTGAGCAGCCAGTCGCCGTCGGCGGCCCCCGCCACTTTGGAGAGTGCGTGCGCGGCCATGACGGTGTTGGCACTGCGTTGGCTGGCGACACGCAAGGCCGACGCGCGCTGCGGGCGCCAGCGCACGATCACCTCGCCGGGCACGAACTCGGCGCTGCTCAGCAGGGCGCCGCCTGCGCTTGCGTCGGCGGAGGCTGCGCTGGGTTGCCCCAGGCTCAGCATATAGTTGCCGTGGCCGTCGGCTGCCTCCACCACGACGTAATAACGCCCCGAGGCCGCGATGGGCACCGATTCGAGCCGGCCGGTGCCGGTGGAGCTGTCGACCACGGTCTCGTTTTCGTCAAACAGATAAAGGTCGAGATCGCCCACGGCCGGGTCGCCGACGACGAGCGAGACCGTCTGGCCCTGGGTCGCGTCGATGCGGAAGACGTCCACGATGTCGCCGGCTGCTCTGGAGCGGCCGGCGCTGCCCGAGCCGGCGACGTTGACGTACCCCGCGAGCGTGGCCGGGTTTGGCAGCGCCTGGGCGGTGGCCGCGCTGTCATTGGCCGCGTAGGCGGCGAGCGGGTCGTTCACATCGCTGTCGACCAGGGTGTTGTCGGTCGCCCGGATTTGCCCCGACACCTGGAAGGTGGCCGGCGATGGTGGCGGTGGCGGCGAACCTCCTCCGCCACCGCAAGCGGCGATGAATACGGTGGCGAAGAGGGCGGTGGCGTTGAATCTGGACACGTTGTTTCCTTCGAGAGCTCGTTGAACTGATGCCTATTTCAGCTTGAGCCCAAGGGCGTTACGCCCGCGTTAGGCGCGTGTCAGGCCGCCGGAAAACGTTTGTCCAGCGCGCCGAGAAAGTGGCCGAAGTCGATCGGCTTGGTCCAGTAGTCGCTGAAGCCGGCGGCGGTGGCGCGGGCGATGTCGGCCGGCATGGCATTGGCCGACAAGGCGATGCAGGCGATGTGTGCGGTCTCTGGCTGCTGCTTCAACTGGCGCAGCACCTCGAAGCCGTCGATGTCGGGCAGCTGGATGTCAATCAAAACCAGGTCGGGCCGCAGCGTGGCCGCAAGTGCCACGCCGGCCAGCCCGGTGCCGGCCGATTCGAGCGTGAGGCCGGGGCGCATGCGGATCAGCTCTTCGATCAGCAACACGTTGACCGGGTTGTCTTCGATGTAGAGCAGGCTGCCCTTGCGCGCCGGTGGCACCGGGCGGGCGAGGGCGGTGGCCGGTGCGGCGGTGCCCACCGGTGGCTTGGGGGCGCGCGGCAGGCGCACCGCAAAAGTGGAGCCCAGGCCGGGCTGGCTGCTCACACTCACCTGGCCGCCCATGCGCGTGGCGAGGGCCTTGACCACCGCGAGGCCGATGCCGGTACCTGCAATGCCCTCGCGTTCCATCCCCAGCCGGTTGAAGGGCTCAAACAGGTGCGCCAACTGGTCTTCGTTCATGCCGCGCCCGGTGTCTTGCACATGGAAGGTGACCTCGCGCTCGCTCACCTCGCTGGAGACCGTCACCCGGCCCTGCGGCTGGTTGTATTTGATGGCGTTGCTCAGCAGGTTGATCATCATCTGGCGCAGGCGAATGCGGTCGCCCAGCAACACGCCATCGACCGCATCGACCTGGATCGTCACGCCTTGCGCCTGTGCCAGCGACTCGACCAGCGGCAGCGCCTCGCGCAACACCTCAGCCAGCGGCACGCGCTGCAGGTCGAGCTTGAGCTGGTTGCTCTCCAGGCTGGAAAGGTCGAGCACGTCTTCGATCAACGCCAGCAGGTGTTCACCGGCCGACTGGATGTGCGCGAGCTTGCTGCGCTGCTGCGGCTGCAGCGCATCTTTGTCGATCAGCAGCAGCTGCGCGAAGCCCAGCACCGCGTTGAGTGGCGTGCGCAGCTCATGGCTCATGCGCGACAAAAACTCCGACTTGGCCTGGCTCTCGCGCAACGCCACTTCGCGCTCGCGGCGGCTGAGCTCGGCGTTCTTGGCGTCGGTCACGTCCCAGTTGACGCCGATGCGCCGGCTGGTGCGGTCACTGGCGTCGGGTGCGGGTGTGGAGCGCGAGGCCAGCCAGCGCACCGTGCCGTCGGGCCACACAACGCGGAATTCGTAGGCGGTGGGGCTGGTGTTGTGGGCCGCCTCGCGCAGCTCGCGCTTGACGGCTTCGACATCGTCGGGGTGGGTCGTCGCCAGGCGTTGCACCGCATTGAGCGCCTCGGCCTGGGGCTCTATGCCGCGCAGGCGGAACATGGCTTCGTCCCACTGGGCCTCGCCGGTGGCCACGTCCCACTCCCAGGTGCCCATGCCCACGTTACGCGCGGCCAGCGCCACCCGCTCGTTGACCTTGCGCAGAGCCGCCTCGGCGAGCACACGCTCGGTGACGTCGAGCGTGACGCCGAAGACCATCATCACCCCGTCGAGCATTTCGCGCCGCGCGCGGTTGACCAACCAGCGCACCTCGCCGCTGGGGCGCACGATGCGGCACTCGTGCTCGATCGACATCGTGTCGGCCAACACCGCGGCGCGTGCCTTCAGGATGGCGCTGCGGTCATCGGGGTGCACGATCTGGTAGATCCATTCGTCGCGAGTCGGGCCACCCAGGTACATGGGGCGCCCGGTGATGCGAAACATCTGTTCGTTCCAGCTCGTGCGGGCGTCCTTGGGGTCGCGGCTCCAGACGCCCACGCCGGCGGCGCTGACCGCAATGTCGAGGCGCGTGGCCAGCTCGCTCGCGTGTCGCAACTTTTCTACCTGGCTCGTCACGTCGAGCCCCACGCCAATGAACTCGATCGGCGTGCCGTTGTCGTCGCGGTGCACCACACGCCGCGTCAGCACATAGGCCCAGCTGCCGTCGGCGCGGCGGTAGCGCGTCTCCATGTCGACCGGCTCGGTGGTGTGCAGCGACATCTCGGCGGTGGCCTGCAGCTGAGGAATGTCGTCGGGGTGGATGAGTGCGCGCACCTCGTCCAGCGACAGCCCTTCGGGCCGGGGTGCGATGCCCAGAATGCGATACGCGTGATCGTTGTAGAAAATGCGGTTGAGCGTGAGGTCGTGGCGCCAGATCGCGACGTTGCCCAACTCGACGGCAATCTTCAGCTGCGCATTCGCCTTGTTGAAGGCATCGGCCAGTTGGAAGGCCGCGGAGTCGTCGACCAGCAGGCCGACGGCGCGAGCGGGCACGCCCTCAACCGAGTTTTTCACCTCCCAGTGCGAGTGCACACGGCGCACGCTGCTGTCGCGCGAGACGATGCGGTAGTGGTGCTCATAGCTGCCGGCCTGGCGCGTGGAAGCCAGGTAGGCCTCGGCCACACCGTCATCGGGGTGGAAGCGTTGTGCGGCCATTTCGAAGGGCGGCGTGCCTTCGTCGGGCGACATGTCGAAGAAGCGGAACATGTGGCGATCCCAGTGGCCCTCGCCGTCGGGAATGCCACGCTCCCAGACTGCGAGGCGCCCGAACTCTTGTGTCATGTCGAGCAGCTCGGCCTTGCGGCTGGCATCGACGCGCAGCCGCTGGGTTTCGGTGGTGTCTTGCAGGCTCAAGAGCAGGCGGGCCTCGCCCATTTGTTCGGGCTCGCTCAGCGGTTTGACGAAGGTGATCGCGCTGCGCGCCTCACCGCTGGCGTGCCGCCACGGCAACTCGGTGGCGCGTTGTCGAGCCAGGCTTTGGAGAGGGGGCCAGTTACCGCCGCCCAGCAGCTGCGCGGCCTCTTGACCGAGCACCTCGGTGAGCGCATGGCCGCTGCTGCGCAAAAAGCCGGCATTGACCCACACGATGCGGCCGTGTGCGTTGAGCACTGCGATCAGGTCGGAAGCCGCATCCAGCGCGGCGGCCCAGAGGGGCGGGGCAGCGAGCGGTTGTGATGGAGCCGGGGGCGAGGCCATGACGGGCCAGTCTAGCGGCCCGTCACCCTGCCCGGGTGGGATTTGTGCCGCCCAAATAGGGCGCAGCGACTACTCCGCCGCCACTTGCAGCACCAGCTTGCCAAAGTTCTCGCCGTTGAAGAGCTTGAGCAGGGTGTCGGGGAAGGCCTGCACGCCGCCGGTCACCACGTCTTCCTTGCTTTTCATCTTGCCGGCCTTCAGGTAACCCGCCATCTCGGTGATGGCCAGGTGGTAGCGCTCGGCGTAGTCGAATACCACCATGCCTTCCATGCGCGCGCGGTTGACCAGCAGCGACATGTAGTGCGCAGGGCCCTTGATCGCCGTGGTGTTGTTGTACTGGCTGATCGCGCCACAGATGACGATGCGCGCGCCGCGGGTGATGCGGGTCAGCACGGTGTCGAGAATCTCGCCGCCGACGTTGTCGAAGTAGATGTCCACGCCCTTGGGGCATTGTTCGCGCAGGGCGTCCTTGATGTTGCCGGCCTTGTAGTCGACGCAGGCGTCAAAGCCCAGCTCACGCACCACCCAGTCGCACTTGGTCGGGCCACCGGCGATACCGACCACACGCAGGCCCAGGATCTTGCCGAGCTGGCCCACAGTCTGGCCCACGGCACCGGCCGCGCCCGAGACCACCAGCGTCTGGCCAGCCAAGGGCCGGCCGACATCCATCAGGCCGAAGTAGGCCGTCATGCCGGGCATGCCCAGCACGTTGAGCCATTGGGTCAGCGAACCCACGCGCAGGTCGATCTTGGCCAGGCTGTAGCGCTTGATCTCGCCCTCGGCGATCAGGCAGTACTCTTGCACGCCGGTGCTGAGGCTCACGTGGTCACCGACCGCGAAGGCCGGGTTCTTGGACGCGACCACCACCCCCACGCCACCTGCGCGCATGACTTCGCCAATGCCCACGGGCGGGATGTAGCTCTTGCCCTCGTTCATCCAGCCGCGCATGGCGGGGTCGAGCGAGAGGCTCAAGGTTTTCACCAGCACGCCACCGGCCGCCGGTTCTTGCACCGGCTCGGAGCTGAAGCTCCAGTTGGCGCTGGTGGGCAGGCCCACGGGGCGTGCGGCGAGGCGCACTTGGTGGTTGGTGAGGGTGGCAAGTGTGGGCATGGTGTGTCTCCGACGGGGGTGAATCGGCGCATCGTAGCGCCCGGCCCGAAGCGCACTTGTCGCCCAGATGTCAGGCCAAAAAAAACGCGGCCGGAGCCGCGTTTTTTGTTTGGCTTGTCGCCCAGGTTTACACCACGCGAATGTTCGTGGCTTGCAGACCCTTTTGGCCTTGCGTGACTTCGAACTCCACTTTTTGGTTTTCCAGCAGGGTCTTGAAACCATCGCCTTGGATGTCACGGAAATGGGCGAACAAGTCAGCGCCACCCGCGTCTTGAGCGATGAAGCCGTAGCCCTTGCTCTCGTTGAACCACTTCACGGTACCGGTTTGAGTCGTCATGGACGAGTCCTATCTTTCTTACAAAGTAATGCGCAGCACATGCTCCGCATGCAGGGACACTCAAGAAACGTTATTCGGGGGTTTCTAACGGAGCCGGTTTGGAACCAAACCAGTGTTCGAAAAGATCACTCACAACCACAGTCTTGCGCATATCTGCAGGCTGAATGTACATCAGCAAACTGCGGCGCCCACGATGAAACTCTCGGTACTCGATCAATCTGTCTCACTCAGCGGAAGCAGCGAAGACGCGGCCATTCGCGACACCTTGGCATTGGCCGAACATGCCGAGGCGCTGGGCTACCACCGCTTCTGGCTCAGCGAACACCACAGCCTGCCCACCATCGTGGGCAGCGCGCCCGAGATCCTGACGGCGGCCATCGCTGCGCGCACTCGGCACATCCGCATCGGCAGCGCGGGGGTGATGCTGCCGCACTACTCGGCGCTCAAGGTGGCGGAGCAATTCCGGGTGCTGGAGGCTTTGGCGCCAGGGCGCATCGATCTCGGTGTGGGCCGTGCGCCGGGGGGCGACATGCGCACCGCGCAGGCGCTGAACCCGCACAGCCACGGGTCGGCAGATCACTTTCCCGAGCAGGTGCGTGACCTGCAGGCGTGGACCAGCAGTGCCCCACACCGCGGCATCACGGCGCACCCGCGTGGGCCCCATGCGCCCGAGGTGTGGATCCTGGGCAGCTCCGATTACGGGGCACAACTCGCGGCCCATTTCGGGCTGCCCTATGCCTATGCCTACTTCTTCGTCGACGGCCAGGGGGTTGAGCAGGCGCTTGATCTTTACCGTCGGCTTTATCAACCGAGCGAGCGCCACCCGCAGCCCCACGCCACCATTTGTGTCTGGGCGTTGGCGGCCGATACCGAAGAAGAAGCGCTGCACCACGCGCTGAGCCGCGAGCGCTGGCGAGTCGACCGCGGCCGCGGTGTGCTGGGCCCGCTGCAGTCGCCCGACGTGATTGCAGCCGGCGGCTTCACCGCCGAAGAAATGCGGGTCGTCGAGCCGATGCGGCAGCGTGCCTTTGTGGGCAGCACCCCCCAGGTGGTCGACAAGCTGCAGCGGCTGGCGGCCGAGCTGGCGCTCGATGAGCTGGTGATCAACACCTGGACCCACGACCCCGCCGTGCGGCGCAAGTCATACGCTTTGCTGGCGCAGGCCATGGGTTTGACGCAAACTTGGCCTTAACCCTGAAAAAGACGAGAGCAACACAGATGAGACAGATTGAATTCGAGCTGCGAGGCGACTACATCACGCTGGACACCTTGCTCAAGGTCACCGGGCTGGCCAGCAGCGGCGGCGAGGGCAAGGCGATGGTGGCCGGCGGCAAGGTCGAGGTCGACGGGCAACAGGAGCTGCGCAAGACGTGCAAGGTGCGTGCAGGGCAGGTGGTGGGTGTGATCGGCGCACGTGTGCGCATCCACGCCCCCACGATGCCGGCGCCGCTCGACGGCGCCGAAGAGCGACCCCATGCGCCGGATGAAACCGGCCCACGGGGCGCTGCTTCACATCAGAAGCGGTAGTTGAGGCCGACGGTCACCATGTCGGCCTTGGGGCTGCCCATCACGTTAAAACGATAGCGCTCGTATTCGGCGCGCACCGCTGCGTTCGGAGTCAGGTTGTACTGGACGCCGCCGCCAACTTTCCACGAGTTGCCCCGGTCGCTGCTGCCGCCACCATCAAGCTTGCCCTGGAAGGCGCCAACACGTGCCAGGCCCGACCACTGCGGCGTGAACGGGAAGGTGCCCACCGCGTCAAGGAAGAGGCCATTGGCCTTGACCGAGCCGCCGTTGTAGCTGAAATCGCCCAACTGGACGTAGCCGAGTTCCATCCCGAAGTTGGGGCTGAATCCGTAGCCGCCGTAGAGCTTGCCGGCTGCCTTGGTGCTGTCGAGCCCGGGGAAGTCGCCGCCCTTTACCTTGGCTTGGCCGACGCTGCCGCCAACGTACAGGCCGCTTCCAGAGATTTGAGCTTGAGCCGATACGGCGAAGAGGCCAGCGACGCATGCCGCCAGGAGTTGAGGTCTGAGTTTCATTGTGGTCCTTTCAAAGTCATCAAAGCGCCGAGCCGAAGCTCAACGGCAGCGCCATGGTCGGCGAGGGCGCGATGAGGCTGTATCGGAGGAAGCAGCCGATGGGTGTCGGCCGATGCGGCCAAACCCTGTCAGCCCTGTCCTACAGGGCTGACAGGTCTGACATGGCTGACAGGGCTGATGACTCAAGCCCGGGGAGGCCGGCCCGCGCGGGCCTGCTCGCGCAGCATGAAGAGGTAGAGGCTCTCCACCTTCTCGCGTGCCCAGGGGGTCTTGCGCAGGAACTTGAGGCTGGAGTTGATGCTCGGGTCGCTGGTGAAGCAGCGGATGTTGATCTGCTCACCGAGGCCGGGCCAGCCGAAGTGCGCCACCAGTGCGCTGAGCATCTGGTCCAGCGTGACGCCGTGCAGCGGGTTGCGCGGTTGTGTGGTGGTCATGGCCGGGGCACTCCGGCGAGGCGTGAAACGACGCGGCCCAGGCCGGGCGGCAGGCGGCAGTGCCCGCCCTCGGGGTGCGGTGCGAGCTGCAGCAACTCGATCAGCGCTGTGGCGCGCATCTCAGTTCACGTACAGCAGCACGGTGAGGTAGTGGCACGCTGTGCCGGCCAGCACGAACAGGTGCCACACGCCGTGGGCATGGCGCCAGCGTTCGTCGTTGGCGTAGAAGACGATGCCGGCGGTGTAGAACAAACCACCCGCCACCAACCAGGCCAGGCCGGCGGTGGACAGCTCTTGCACCATGGGCACGGCGGCAATCACGCCCAGCCAGCCCATCGCCACATACAGCGGCACCGAAGGCACACGGTCGCGGCCCAGCCACAGCTCCTTGACGATGCCGATGACCGCCAAGCCCCACACCGTGCCGAACAAGGCCCAGCCCCAGGGCCCGCGCAACGTGACCAGGGTGAAGGGGGTGTAGGTGCCCGCGATCAGCAGGTAGATGGCGCAGTGGTCGAACTTGACGAACACCTTCTTGGCCGCGCCACGCACGCTGTGGTACAGCGTGGAGGCGCCATAGAGCAGCACCATGGTGGCGGCAAAAATGCTGAAGCTCACCACCTGCCACGCATCGCCACGCAAGGCGGCGTGGGTGACGAGCACGGCAGCACCTGCGGCGGCGAGCAGCAGGCCGGCGAGGTGGGTGAAGCTGTTGAAACGTTCTCCGTGGTACATGGAATGAGCGTCGTTGAAGAGGATGTCGCGATTGTGTCAGCCTCGCGTGACGGCTTGCGCTGGCATCATTCCGGCCATGACTGCCAGCCTCACCCCGCCCTTTGTCGCCCACACCGAGTTGAACACCACGCTGCGCCGCGCCGGCCATGCCGCCATCAGCGCCGCTGGTCTGTGCACGCTGCTGCCGTGCGAGTTCTCAGCGTTGCAGGCCTTGCAGCCCAGCTGGGACGATCTGCCGCCCGACGCCTATCTGCGCGACGGGGGCCATTACCGCCGCCGCCGCCACGCCTGCTTCGTGGTCGAGGGCGACACCATTACGCAGGCTGCGCACCGCGCGCACTGGCAGCCGGTGGAATACAACGCCTTGCACGGCGGGCTGGAGCGCTGGTTCGAGCCCATCACGCCGCAGATCGTGGCGCAGCCGGTGTGGTCACAGCTGTTGCGTGCGCTCAGCCGCAGCTGCTCGGCCATCAAGGGCGCGCAGCCGTGGTTCGTCGAGGCGCACCAGTTCCGCATCGACACCACCGACGGCATCGGCCGACCCACGCCCGAGGGTGCGCACCGCGATGGCGTTGACTTCGTGGCGGTGATCCTGGTGAACCGGGTGGGTGTGAAAGGTGGTGAGACGCGGGTGTTCGAAGCGGCCGGGCCAGCGGGCATTCGCTTCACCATGACCGAGCCTTGGACGACGCTGATGCTCGACGATGAGCGCGTGATCCACGAGAGCACGCCGATCCAGCCCGTGACCGACGGCGGGCACCGCGACACCTTGGTCATCACCTTGCGCGCTGGCGGCTTCCAAGGGAAATGACCCACGGGAGTACCCTGCGGGATGCCCGGCTACCAGATCAAGCTCGAAACCATTTCCGTTGCGGGCCTGGCGATGCAGGTGCGCTCCCTGCTCGACAAGCAGCAATTCCATGACCCCGATGGCGAGGCCGAACGCATCGGCATCTCGTCGGCAGCCTGGCCACTGTTCGGCCTGGTGTGGCCTTCGGCCCTGGTGCTGGCGGCCCACCTGCAAGATGCCGTGCTCGGCGAGCGCCGAATTCTTGAGGTGGGCTGTGGCCTTGGCCTGGCCAGCTTGTCGCTGCACCGCCGCCATGGCGACGTGACGGCGAGCGATTGCCACCCGCTGGCAGGTTTGTTCCTCGGCGAGAACCTGCGACTGAACCTGTTGCCGGCGCTGCCCTACCTGCATGGCGACTGGTCGGCGCTCAATGAAAACCTGGGCCGCTTCGACCTGATCATCGGCAGCGACGTGCTCTACGAACGCAACCAGCCCGCCCTCCTGGCCGCCTTCATCGAGCGCCATTCGCAGGCGGCGATGGAGGTGGTGATCGTCGACCCCGACCGTGGCAACCGAGCTGGCTTCAATCGCCTGATGAATGTGCTGGGCTTCGAGCGCGAAGAACTCAAGGTCAACCTCTTGCCCGATGGCCGCACGCCTTACAAGGGGCGGGTGCTGAGCTATGCGCGTGCCGCCCGGCCCCTATCGGCCTAAGGTCTGCTGCAGAAAGAGAATGGTCGCGTAGAACTGGTAGTCGGCGTTTTCCTTGCGCGCAAAACCGTGGCCTTCGTTTTCGGCACGCAGGTACCACACCGGGGTGTTGTTGGCGCGTGCGCGGGCCACGATCTGCTCGGCTTCGGTGTAGGGCACACGCGGGTCGTTCTTGCCTTGCACCACGAACAGCGGCTTGGTGATGCGGTGCGCGTTCGTCAGCGGCGAGATCTTCTCCAGGAAACTGCGCATCGCCGGGTCACGCTCGTCGCCGTATTCCACCCGCCGCAGGTCACGCCGATAACTTTCGGTGTTTTGCAAGAAGGTGACGAAGTTGGAGATGCCCACCACGTCGATCGAGCCTGCAATGCGGTCGGCGTAATGCGTGCTCACCGCCAGACTCATGTAGCCGCCGTAGCTGCCGCCGGTGACGATCACCTTCGATGCGTCGAGCTGCGGTTGGGTGGCCACCCAGTCGAGCAGGGCGCCGATGTCTTTCACTGAGTCTTCGCGCTTCAGCCCATCGTCGAGCGAGAGAAAGCTCTTGCCAAACCCACTGGAGCCGCGCACGTTGGGCTGGATCACGGCCATGCCCAGCTCGCTGATGAAGTAGTTGTAGCGGCCCATGAAGCCCACCGTGGCCTGGCCTTCGGGCCCGCCATGGATCACGATCATCACGGGCCGCTTGCCGCTGAAGCGCTCGGGCGGCAGGTTGATCAGGCCCGAGATGCTGCGGCCGTCAAAACTCTTCCACCGCACGATGCCTTGGTCGCGAAAGCTTTTCATGTTGACGCCCGGCGGTGCGAAGGGGCGTGTCCACAGAGCCACCTGGCCATCGGGCCGGCGGGTGAAAAGCTGGCTCGGCCCTTGGGCGCTGTTGATCGAAAACGCCAGCTCGCCGCTGTGGTGGTGGAAGGCGGTGCTGCCCACGTTGCCGGGTGGCACGGTGGGCGCCGGCAGCTCCTTCAGCGTCTGGCCGTCGAACAGGCGCAACTCGTCGCGCCCGTCGATGTTGAGTTGTGCGGCGACGAGCGTGCCGTCGGCGGTGGCGGCCATGCTGCTCACGTCCCAGGGGATGTGCGCGCTCATGCGTGTGAGCTGGCGGTCGCTGAAGCGGTAGGCCATCAGCTCGCGGAACTCGCCGGCGCGGTCGCTGATGACGAAGAGGCCTGCACCGCCTGGCAGGTAGTCGCCCGCGAAGTAGGTAGCGCGTTCGTTGCTGCCGGGCGCGGGCAAGAGCTGGCTCGCCTGGCCGCTGGCGAGGTCGAGCAGCCACACCTGCGACTCGGTGGCCGAGAGGTAGCGGGTGAGCGCCACCTGCTTGTCGTCGGGCGACACGCC
>JBKJJF010000275.1:0-9805 GCA_046598195.1 Rhizobacter sp.
CAATCCATCATCGGGGCCACCGAGAGTTTCCAGTCGGCGGCCGCGGGGGTCGAGGTGTTGGGTGTGTCCACTGAGAGCGCTGGGTCGAGGCGTGCGCCGAAGGGTGGCGCGCGCGAAGGGTTGCATTGTCTCAGGGCGGCCAGCAGCCCCCTGTTCAAGGGCCCCTAGGTTCGTGAGTCACCCCAACCCTTAGGGAGCGCAATGCACGCACCCGCGCCCTAATCTGAAATGGCCACGTCGGCACTCAGGAGCACACACGATGAAGACCGTCTACAAACCAGAGCTCAAGGCCCATGTGTCGGTGGATGCCGCGAACAAGGTGCGCCACCTGCGGCACAGCCAGGCGTATTGGCAGAGCGAAGACAACATGCCGCGCCTGTCGGCCGAGGCCTACCTGCACGAGTGGGCCGACACGCTGAAGATCCCGAAGGCGCAGCTCAACAGCTTGAGCAAAAAGGTGTCGTTCTTCGACCCACGCGAGCAAGACGTGCAGTACCAGCTCAGCGAAGAGAAACACCTGTTCGACTCGACCACGGTGGGCTACTACCAGACCTACCTCAACACGCCGGTGTGGCGCAAAGGGCTCTCGGTCAAGGTCAAGCAAAACCCCAACCGGGTGGTGGGCTCCACCAACAACAGTGAAGACAGGCTCAAGGGCACGTTGCCCGATCAGAAGCTCATTGACCGCTACGCAGCCATCTTCCGCCAGACGGCTGCGCGCAAGGTGCTCGCCGATGCGGGCTTTTCCAACGTGGGTGAAAGCGGCGAAGCCGAGACCTCGGAGGTCGTGCGCAAGATCATCAATGCGCCGGCCGCGCTGGCCAAAAAGGGTGCGAAGGCCGCGGCCGCCGACACCAGCCCACAGCTGCTCAGTGGCAAGTTTTTCATCTACAAATTCGACCCGAAGAAGCGCTACGCGGGCAAACCGTCGCCCACCGTCGACCGCAAGAACAACGGCACGCCGGGCGAAGTGGGCGAGATCCCGCTGCTCGACATCCCGCCGGTCAACGACAAGATCAAACCCGAGCGCGCGTACCTGGTGGCCGAGATGATCTTCAGGCAGGGGCGCAGCAGCGCAGGCCTGGTGTGGCTGATCCTGGTGGAGGTGGAGACGGGTTCCATCCTGTACATCGAGTGCATGACCTGCGGTGTCAACGGCCTGGTGTTCAAGCGCGACCCGATCAACGCAAGCGGCGACTTCACGGCCACCGCCAACCAGCCCAACAGCGTGCTCGACGATCACGACTTCGACGAGCTGCTGCCCGACCTCGACCCGCCCTCGGGTGGCACGCAAAGCCTGCGCGGCCTGTATGTCTCGATCGAAGAGCAAGACGCCCCGGCCATCGCGGCCCCCACGGTCGCGGCCGGCTCCGACTTCGACTTCAACCCGCGCACCAACAACTTCGCGGCCGTCAACGCCTACTACCACCAGACGCAACTCTTTCGCACCATCGCCGACCTGGGCTTCGTGGTTGAAGACTATTTTGACGGCACCACCTTCCCTGTTCCGGTGGATCACCGCTCGAGCTTTGGCACGGCCGACGGGGTCGAGATCAACGCCTTCTGGTCACCCAACGGCAGCGGCGGCACCGCCTTCATGGGCTTTTGCCTGTGTGACCTGAGCGACACCTCCAACCCGCTCGGCCGCGCGGTTGACCCCTATGTGCATTGGCACGAAATGGGCGGCCACGGCGTGCTGGGTGACCACGTGGGCAGCGGCAACCTGGGCTTCTCGCACAGCCATGGCGACGGCCTGGCAGCGATTCAGAACGACCCCGAGTCGGCCCTGCGCGCCCTGCCCGAACGGTTCGACTACGCGCCCTTCCACCCCACCATCACCCGCCGCTTCGACCGTCCGGTGAACGGCTGGGCCTGGAACGGTGGTGCCAACGACAACGGCGGCTACGGCAGCGAAGAAATCTTGGCCACCTGCCACTTCCGCCTCTACCGCTCGGTGGGAGGTGATGCCGACAGCCTCGGCCGCCGGCAGTTTGCCTCGCGCCTCACCACCTACCTGATCCTGCGCACCACGGCCAACCTCACGCCCGCAACCAACCCCAACGACCCCGAGGTCTGGTGCGAAGAGATGCAAGACACCGACCTCGAAAACTGGACCAGCGAAGGCCTCTCGGGTGGGGCCTACAACAAGGTGATCCGCTGGGCCTTCGAAAAACAAGGCAGCTACCAACCGGCCGGTGCGCCGGCGGTCGTCATCACCGAAGGTGCGCCACCGGCGGTTGACGTCTACATCGACGACGGCCGCGGCGGCGAGTACGACTACATCCACGCCCACTGGAACAACCAGTCGATGTGGAACCGCAACGCGCCCGACGGTTTGCCCGGCCACCAGAACGCCATCGACGGGCAGACCAACTACCTGTACGGCAAGGTCAAGAACCGCGGCGCCAACACCGCCAACAACGTGACCGTGCGCGCCTACCACTCGCTGCCCGGCGCGGGCCTGACCTGGCCAATCGACTTTGACGAGATGGGGCCGGTGGGCGGCTTGCCCATCGCCAGCATTGCTGGCGACAACGCCGTCGAAGAAACCGTGGGCCCCTTCGAGTGGGAGCCCAACATCAACGCCTACGGCCACGACTGCGCGCTGATGATCGCCTCGGTGGCCGGTGACCCGAGCAACGTCGACAACTTCACGCCCACCGAGACGGTACAAGAGTGGCGCCTGGTGCCGCACGACAACAACGTAGGCCAGCGCAACGTGAGCGTGGTGCCAGGCGAAGGTGGCGGCGAGGCGCTGATGGCCTCACTTGACGGCGCCTTCTTCATGGCCGGCAACAACCTCAACAAGACGGCCAAGATGGAGCTCAAGGTGAACCTGCCCACGGTGCTGGCCAGCAAGGGCTGGAAGCTCAAGTTCGAGGGCATCCCCACAAGCAAATTTTCACTGCAAGCGGGCGAAAAGCGCAAGGTGCACTTGGCGCTGCAGGCGGGTGCCGATTTCACCTCGGCCGACATCGCCGGTGCGGCCGACCGCATGATCAGCGTCGACCTGCTGGGCAACGGCATCTTGCTCGGCGGCATGAGCTACTACGTCGACCCGAACCTGAAGACACCCTCTGGCGGTAAACAACCCGGCGGCAAGCATTGCGATGGTGCGGCGCAGAAACTGCTCGACTGCCTGAAGCTCTCCGGCGGCAAGAAGGTGAAGAAGGTCTGCGTGAAAAAGGTGTCGATCGACATCGAGCTCGACAACGACTGTGGCTGCGATTGAAAACCACGCCATGAACCTCACCCGACCTCTTTGCATTGCCTTGCTGGCCTTGCTGCTGTTGTGGCTACAGGGCTGCGCCTCGGGCCGCCAAGGCGGTGCCTTCGTGCAGCCGGGCGGCGCCCCCATCGCCAACGTGGCGCTGTCGTTCGTCAGAGAAGACGGCAGCGCCTCGTTTGGCGCCACCACCAGCGCGAGCGGGCGTTACAGCATCTCGCTCGCACCGGGCCGCTACTACTTGCTCGCCAGCCACCCTGACCATGAGGACTACAACAGCGCACCGGGCTTCAACGTGGTGAGCCACAACACCATGGGCACGGCCAACGTCTTCTTGCGCGAGCCGCAGGTGACCACCGTGATGATCGTGCGCCACGGTGAAAAGCAAGACCCCAACTCCAACGCCGCCAACGAACCACTGAGCGCCGCCGGCGAGGCGCGCGCCACCGCCTTGCGCGAAACGCTGCTGCGCTCGGGGGTGAGCGCGGTCTACGCGACCAACACCCGCCGCACGCTCGACACCATGGCCCCGCTGGCAGCCGCCTTTCGCTTGCCGACACAGATCTACAGCGACGCCACCCTGTTGGCCAACGACGTGATGGCCCAGCACCGCGGTGACGTCGTGCTGGTGGCGGCGCACAGCGACACGCTGGCCACCGTGGCCAACGCCTTTGGCGCGGCGCTGCCCACCGCGTCAATCTCTGACTTTGACAACCTCTACGTGGTGAGCGTGGCCGGCAGCGCCGGTGCTGCGACGGTGAACGCGATGAACCTGCAATACGCCGCCGACAGCACACCCGACGCCACCAAAAACGACCGCCACGCGATGACGCTGCTGCTGGTGGGCACCGCCGTGCCCACCGGTGGCGCACAAGCGCAAGAGCTGCTGCACGCTGCCCGCAAGGCGGGTGTGTCGACGCTCTACTCCAGCACGGCGAGCAACCCTTTGGTGGCGCCCCTTGCCTCGGCGCTCGGCTTGACGACCACGAACTTCAACCCCACCAACATGGCCAGCTTCAGCAGCCAACTGATCGCCTCGCACCCACAAAACACGGTGGTGGTGGCTGCGTCGAGCGACGAGCTGCGCGCGCTGATCCGCGAGCTGGCTGCGCAGCCCTTCCCGGTGATCTACAACAGCGACCTTGACCACCTGATCGTGGTGACCCGTTTTGCCTCGGGCGCGATGCGTGTGCTGCCGCTGCGGTTTTGAAAGAGAGTCCCGGCGCGGGCGCGGTACGGTGCGGAGCGCATGGGTGCCAAGACGCAGCCTTGTCGATCGTGCGGCGCACCGTCGAGTGGCACGGTGGCGTCGTGGGCGCCGAGAGCCAGCCGGGCGCCGGAGCCACCTTCGTGTTCGCCTTGGGGCACTGAGTTCCCTGGCGGCATCGACTGAGAAATCCGCCCATGTGTGGCCGCCGTGCCTTGGATAAACTCCGCGCCTGGGAGGCAATCTTGAAGACATTGAAAACGGGTGGGTGCGCATTGATCGTTTTGCTGGGCTTGGCCGGAAGCAGCGCCTTCGGCCAACAGATGTACCGTTGCAAGAACGGATCGTCGACCTATGTATCGGATCGGCCGTGCCCCGGCGGCGCTGACACACGGCTCACCGCCTACGGACCGGCCAAAACCGCCGAGCCTCGACCGACTTACCAGGCACCGCTCCAGAAAGCACCCGAGCACCTGCGCCACCTCAGCGCCGCGTGCGCCGAGCTCAACGACGCCATTCGCACCGCGCCGGCTCGCGGTGTGGGCCGGGCCACGCAGTCGGAGTTGCGCGAAGAGTACGAGCGCAAATGCCAAGAAGACGAAGAGCTCGCTCGCAAGCGCATAGGGGAAGAACGGCGCCAGCAACGCGATGAACGCGAGGCCGAGATCAGCTCCCGCCAAACCGAAAAGGCCCGCTCAGCGGCGGCACGAGAACAGTGCGGCGAGCTGCTGCGCATCCTCCATGAAAAACGCAAACGGCTGGATGCCATGACCGCTGGTGAACGCGCCGATCACCAACGCTTCGAAACCAGCTACGCCGAGCGCTGCAAATAAGACAGCGCTTCACCCGGGGCCGGTGAGCGCCTCCGGGTCGAGCAACTGAGCAAGCCGCTCGCGCCCGAGGTCAGTTTGCTCATCGGCCACATCGAGAATCGGCCGGCCTTCACGGTAGGCCTGCTTGGCGATCTCGGCGGCGCGGGCGTAACCGATCAGCGGGTTGAGCGCCGTCACCAAAATGGGGTTGCGCGACAAGGCTTCTTTTAACCGCGCCTCGTTCACCGTGAAGCTGGCGATGGCCTTGTCGGCCAGCAAGCGGCTGACGTTGGCCAGCAGCCCGATGCTGCCGAGCAGGTTGTGCGCCACCAGCGGCAGCATCACGTTCAACTCGAAATTGCCTGATTGACCTGCGATGGTGATGGCGGCGTCGTTGCCGATCACCTGCGCGGCCACCATGGCCGTCGCTTCGGGGATCACCGGGTTGACCTTGCCCGGCATGATCGACGAGCCAGGCTGCAAGGCTTCGAGCTCGATCTCGCCCAGGCCGGCAAGCGGGCCCGAGTTCATCCAGCGCAAGTCGTTGGCAATTTTCATCAGCGAGACCGCCAGCGCCTTGAGCTGGCCCGACACCGCGACGGCCGTGTCTTGCGAGCCCATGGCCGCGAAAAAATTGTCGGCCGGGCGGAAGTCGACTTGCGTGAGCGTGCTCAGCTCGCTCGCAAAGGAGCGGGCGAACTGCGGGTGCGCGTTGACCCCGCTGCCCACCGCCGTGCCACCCTGCGCCAGGCCTTGCAGCGCCGGCAGCAGCGCGCGCAGGTGGGCGCTGCCGGCCTCGACCTGGTGCGCCCACCCTTCGAGCACCTGGCTCATGCGCACCGGCATCGCGTCCATCAGGTGGGTGCGGCCGGTTTTCACGTGGCGGTGCACGCTGCTCGCCTTGTGGCGGGTGGCTTGCACCAGGTGCTCGAGCGCGGGCAACAGCTGGTGGTGCAGTTGCAAGGCCGCGCTCACGTGCAAGGTGCTGGGGATCACGTCGTTGCTGCTCTGGCCGGCGTTCACGTGGTCGTTGGGGCTGACCGGCTCACCCAGCGCGGCGCCAGCCAGGGTGGCCACCACCTCGTTGGCGTTCATGTTGCTGCTGGTGCCCGAGCCGGTCTGGAACACGTCGACCGGGAAGTGCGTCATCAGCTCGGCGTCGGCCATGGCAAGCAGGCGCTGGCAGGCGTCGGTGATCGCATGGCCCACGGGGGCCGGCAACTGGTTGAGTCGCAGGTTGGCCAGCGCCGCGGCCTGCTTAACGAGCAACAGCGCACGAATGAAAGCGACCGGCAGCCGCTGCCCGCTCACCGGGAAGTTGTCGACCGCGCGTTGGGTCTGCGCACCGTAGAGCACACCGGCCGGCACGGCCAGCGTGCCCATGCTGTCGTGCTCCATGCGCGTCTTGATCGGGTTGGCGTTCACAGGCTGCTCCTGAAGGGCGTGACTCTGAACGAGTATCAGGCCGCGGGTTTCTCCAGCGCGGCAGATACCGGCGCACGTGACGTGGTCTTGAAGAACCACTTGCGCCGCCCTTCCAGGTGAAACGGCTTCCACTCACCGATTTTTTGCGCCAAACGGTCGGCCACCACATACAACGCCAGCGGGTTCATGCCCATGCCCAGGTGGCTCGCATGCACACCGATGTTTTCGGTCATCGGTGAGTCTTCGTTCAGGCTGCACAGCCACGACACCACGCCGTCGGTGCGCGAGTAGATGGAGGTGGTGGGCACGGGTGGCGGGCGGCGCACCCGTTCGATGAGCGCGTCGGCCTCGTCGAGCCGGTGGCCGCTGACCATCTCGTACAAGCGCCAGGCGTTGTTGGCGCGCGGGTGGCCGCTGAAAGGCGTGCCCAGCGTGACCACACAGCGTGTCTGCTGCGGCAACTCCTTGGCAATCTCGCGGGCGTAAACGCCGCCCAGGCTCCAGCCCACCAGGCTCACCGGCACGCGATGCTTCTGGTAGATGGCATGGGCACGCTCGCGGCAGCGTTCGAGCACCCCTTCACGCGGGCCAAGGTTGAAACCCTGCTCCCATTCGTAAGGCTCGTAGCCGCGCGCGCGCAAGAAGCTGCGCAGTGGCAAGGTGGTCGCATCGGGGGCGCTCAGGCCGGGGAACACCAATACCGGGTGTCCGTCGCCGGGCGGCAAGCGCTTGAACAAGGGCGTGGCAGCCAGCGTGGCGACCAGTTCCCAGGGTGCGCGGCCCTCAAGCAGCATCAACAACGCGCTGGGTGCCTTGGGCGGGCTGGCGTCTCGCACGGGCTGTCCGGGGATGTCAGCGGGCATGTTCACGGGCCTGGGTCACGGGCCGGGGCTGAGGAAGTGCACATCCTAACCAGCGGCCATGACATCGGGTTGGAGCTAGGGCCCTAGATCGCGCAGCGGGTGGGCATGGGCCGGCCACGGGCTCACGAAGAACGCGGCCACGGCTTCGGGTGTCACCGCTTCCAGTTGGGCCGGGTTCCAGCGCGGTTGCTGGTCTTTGTCGATGACCAGCGCGCGAATGCCTTCGGCCGTCTCGCTGGCCGCACCCGGGCGCAAGTGGAAGCAGTGGCGCACCAGGTCGCGTTCCATGCGCAGGTCGTCGGCCAGGCTCATGCCACGCGCGCGCCTGACCTGCTGCAAGCTCACTTCGAGCATCAAGGGCGAACGTTTGCGCAACTCGGCGGCGGTCTGCCGGGCAAACGGGGTGTCGCTCGCGGCGAGCGAGTTGACGATGGCCAAGGCCGTGGCGTGAGCGAAGTGCATGTCGATCTGGGCCAGCTGCGCCGCCAAGGCCGGCGCAGGCGGCGTCTGCGCCCGCGCCTTCACAGCCGCGATCGCCTGGGCGCCGGTCTCGATGGGCTGGTCGGCCAGAGCTTCGACCAGCGTGGGCAAGGCCGCAGCGTCGAGGAACACATCGGCCAAGCCCATCGCGATGGCGTCACCCGCGTGCATCACGTGGCCGGTCAAGGCCAGGTACTCACCCACATGGCCAGGGCAGCGCGACAGGAACCAACCGCCGCCCACATCGGGAAACAGACCAATCGTGGTCTCGGGCATGGCCAGCCGGCTGTGCTCGGTCACCACCCGCAGCGACGCACCTTGTGCGAGGCCCATGCCACCGCCCATGGTGATGCCGTCCATCAGCGCAATGGTCGGTTTGGGGTAGTGATGAACCAGGTGGTTGAGTGCGTATTCCTCAGTGAAGAAGTCTTCCAGCGTCGGGTCGCCTGACAGCGCGGCCTGGTGAAAGAAGCGGATGTCACCACCGGCGCAAAAAGCCGGCGCCTTGCCTTCACGCCCTGCACCCCGCAACAGCACCGCAGCCACCTGGGCGTCATCACGCCAGCTCAGCAAAGTGGTGGTGGTGTCGCGCACCATCGCCAGCGACAAGGCATTCAAGGCCTGTGGCTTGTTGAGCGTGATCACGCCCAGGTTGCCGCGGATCTCTGTCAAAACGTTCATGGTTCAGGCTTCCCGAGGTTTCGGCCCGCGCAGAGCCATCAGTTCATTCGCCACCAGGGCACCGATCACCAGCGCACCGCCAGTCAAGGCCGTGGGGCCGGGTGCCTCGCCCGCAAACCACCAGGCCCACAGCACACCGAAGATCACCTCCAGCAGCCCCAGCAACGACAGCTCAGGCGCCGGCAGCACGCGGCTCAAGCGAACCACCAACAGGCAAGGAATGGCGAGTTGCACCACCCCCAACAAGGCCAACCAGCCTATGTCGTGAAACGTCGCCTGGAAGGGATAGGCCAGCGGCAAGGTCAGCAGCGAGGAGGCCACTGCGCCAATCAGCACCGACGGCAGCATGTCGTGGGCAGCCCCATCACCGTGGTTCACGTGCTGCAACACCGTCCAGTTGATCGCCGCAGCAATGGGCACAGCCAAAGCCACGGCGGTACCGAGCACCGAGCCACCGTTTGCACCCTGCCCGAACATCCAGGCGATGCCCGCGCCGGCCGCACCGATGGCGGCCCAGGTGCGCCAGGCCAGTCGATGGTTGAGAAAAATGCGTGAGAACAGCGCGGTGATCAGCGGCCCAAGAGCCATGGTGATGAGCACGTTGGCCACGGTGGTCAGTGTGACGGCCACCATGAAGGCGGTGAACATCACCGTCCAGCAGGCTCCAGACACCCACACGGGCCAGGGCGAATGCCGCAGATTGCGCCACAAGGCGGGCCCGCGCATCCAATACAGCGCGACGCTGAGTCCCAGCGCGTTGAACGCGCTGCGCCAGAAGGTCACTTCGAAGCTGCGAGCCGAGTCGAGGTGACGAACCACCACGCCAGCGACGCTCCACAACAGCGTGCACAACACCATGAGCGCGATCGCGCGCCCATGGGTCAGCTTCATGCGGAAGCCCCGGCCACCCGCCCGGCCCCTCTTGCCATCAAGCCGCTTCGCGCGAAGCCTTCTTGCGGTCGTGCTCCGACAGGTGGCGCTTGCGCACACGGATGCTCTTGGGCGTGATTTCGACCAGTTCGTCGTCATCAATGAACTCGACGCCGTATTCCAGCGTGAGGTCGATCGGCGGCGTGATCTTGATCGCGTCTTCTTTGCCGGAAACGCGGAA
>JBKJJF010000317.1:0-9111 GCA_046598195.1 Rhizobacter sp.
AGCGTGCGCACCGCTTCGGCCGGCGTGAGGCCCGCTTGCGCGGCCTTTTGATAGTCGACCCGCACGCTGATCTGCGGTATCAACACGAGCTTCTCAACCGTGAGGTCGACCAGGCTCGGCACACCGGCCAGTTCTTTGCGCATCTGTTCTGCGATGCCTCGCAGCCCGTCAAGGTCATCGCCATAGATCTTCAAGGCGATCTGGGCCCGCACACCTGACAGCAAGTGGTCAAGGCGGTGCGAGATGGGCTGACCGATGGCCACGGCCGCGGGAAGCGAGGCGAGTTCAGAGCGGATGTGCGCCATCACCTGCTCGCGGTTTCGGTCTGAGCGTTTCAGGTCGACGTCGATCTCGCTGGAGTGCACCCCTTCGGCATGTTCATCCAGCTCAGCGCGCCCGGTGCGCCGCCCCACTTGCACCACCTCGGGCACCTGCGAGATGAGCTTCTCTGCCACGCTGCCCATGCGGTTGGCCTCGGCGAGTGAGGTGCCCGGGTTGAACATCAGCGACAGCACCAATGAGCCCTCGTTGAACGCGGGCAAAAAAGTCCGCGGAAAAAACGGAATGGTTGCTGCAGCGATCACCACGACCACAGCCGCCATCGCCACGATCGCCTTGGCACGCGGGAGCGACCAAGCCAGCAGCCGCGCGTCTTGGCGCTTGAGCCAGCCGACCAGCGGGCTGTCCCCATGGTCCAGCCGCTTCATCTTGGGCAGCAGGTAGACACACAACACCGGCGTCACCGTCACAGAGACCACCATCGACGCCAAGATGGACACGATGTAGGCAATGCCGAGTGGCGTGAACAACCGGCCTTCGATGCCCGGTAACGCAAACAACGGCACAAACACCAGCACCACGATGGCAGTGGCGTAGAGAATGCCCGACCGCACCTCGACGCTGGCTTTCCACACCACCTCAGACACACCCAGCGGCGTCTCGGCAGCTCGGTTCTGCCGCAGCCTTCGAACGATGTTCTCCACGCCGACCACGGCGTCGTCGACCAGCTCGCCGATGGCGATGGCCAGCCCGCCGAGCGTCATCACATTGATCGACTGGTCGAGCCAACGGAACACCACGGCCGTCACCGCAAGCGACAGCGGGATCGCAATCAATGAAATGAACGTGGTGCGGGCCGACAACAAGAAGGCAAACAGCACGATCGCGACCATGATGGCGCCGTCTCGCAGCGCCCCGGTCACGTTGTCGAGCGAGGCCTTGATGAAGTCAGCCTGCCGGAACAGCACCTTGGGCGCGGCTATGCCTTTGGGCATACCTTGTTTAAGTTCTTCGAGCGCGGTTTCGATGTCGCGCGAGAGCCGAACGGTGTCGGCCGCCGGTTGTTTTTGAACGCTGATGATCACCGCCGGCGCCCCGTTGTAGCCGGCATCACCCCGCTTCATGGCGGGTGCAAAACGCGCCGTGGCAACCTGTTCCAAGCGCACCGGCCCGCCGTTTTTCCAGGCGACGGCCAGGCCCTGCAGATCTTCGACCCGGTTGGTGCGTGCCAGGTGACGGATCAGGTACTCGCGCCCGTGTTGGTCAATAAAACCACCGCCTGCGTTGGACGCAAAACCGCGCAGCGCTTGCTCGATCTGGGTCAGCGTGATGCCGTACTGCGCCATGCGCACCGGATCGGGTTCGACACGCAGTTGGCGCACCTCGCCGCCAATCGGAATCACCTGCGCCACACCGGCGATCGACAACAGCCGGGGGCGCAAAACAAAGTCGGCGTACTCGCGCGCCTGCATCGGTGACGCTGCCTGCTCGCCCGCTTTGGCCGGGGTTTGCAGCGGCAACGCGATGAGCATGATCTCGCCCATGATCGAAGACACCGGGCCCATGATCGGCGAGATGCCGTCGGGCAATTGCTCGCGGGTCAGGGCAAGGCGCTCCGAGACCAACTGTCGATTGCGGTAGATGTCGGTGCCCCAGTCGAACTCGGCGTAGGCAATCGACAAGCCCACCCCGGAGGTCGAGCGCACGCGCGTCACACCCGGCATGCCGTTGAGCGCCGTCTCGATGGGGAAGGTGATGAGCTGCTCCACCTCTTCGGGCGCCATGCCCCCGGCTTCCGTCAAGACCGTGATGACGGGCTTGTTGAGATCGGGGAACACATCGACCGGCGTGCGCCAGGCCGTGAACGCGCCATAGGCGAGCAGCAGCGCGGCCAGGGCCAGCACGAAGAGCCGGTTGTGCAAGCTGTAGCGAACGATCCAATTGAACATGGCCGCGCTTTCAGCGAATCTGGTTGAGCAAGGCGGCGCCTTGAACCACAACCCGGTTGTCGGCCGCGAGGCCCTGGGTCACGAGCACCGTTTTGGCGTCGAGCGGTTGCACCCGCACCGGCTGCGGCAAGTAGCGCTCCGCGCTGAGCTTGATGTAGACCACGGTTTCGTTGGCGCTGTTGCGCACCAGTGCCTCTGCGGGCAACACCACGCCTTGCAACTGCTGCTGGGTCAGGGCGACAACGGTGACCGATTGGCCCACGACCAGTGCGAGGCTTTGTGCCCCCTTGGTCTGAGCGCGAAAGGTGATCGGAATGCGCCCGTCGCGCAGCGTGCGCGCGGCTCCCACCACCCGCAGCGTCACCCCCTCCACACCGGCCAGCGTGGCGGAGGCGATCTTCGCGGCCAACGTTGCATCGGCCGTGGTGGCTTCGACCATCAGGCGCTGTGGATCGATGATGTCAAACAGCACGTCTTTGGCATCGACCACCTGGCCGTTGAGCGCATTCGCCTGGGCGATGACGCCCGAGACAGGTGCCACCAAGGTTTCGCGCGAGCGGATGCTGCCGCCGACTGCGCTCTCGCGTTGGCGCAGGCTCGCAAGCTCGGTGCGGGCGGCCTCGATGTCTTTGGTCGGCACCGTGCCTTCGAGCGATTCGAGGCGCTGAAGGCGCTGCTCGGCGATGGTTCTGCTGGCACGCAGCTCCGACGCCTCAGACCGCTGATTGGCTTCAGCGAAAGGTTCTGACTGGTATCGCAGGTAAGCCAGCACCTGGCCTTTGCGCACCGCCTCACCGGCCACGGGCAAGCCCTTCGGCCCGGGTTCGATGCGCCCCCCGTAGACCGCCTGCACCCGGCCACCGGCGTTGGGGTCAACGACCACCTGGCCGGGCAGCTGCACGCTGGCAGCGGCGGCCGTCTGCGGCGCCAGCTGGGTGCGTATGCCCATGCGGCGCTGCGCGAGCTTGGGCGCATTGACGCTGCCATCGGGCAGGCGCATCAGGCCGGCTGCGCGAGGCGTGGCGCTGGGCCCATCGACGTGTTCGCCATTGGGGCCATGCGCGCCAGGCCCCGCGTGGGCCAAGCCGGCAAGCGCACCGCTCAGCAAGAACAGCATTGCAGCGTTTCTCACGTGAAACAGGCGCGTCATGGCGACACCTCCAGCTGGCTCTGCTGGCTGCGGCGCCGTCGCCAAAGAATGGTGCCGACACCCAGCAGCGCCAAGCCGCCGGCGATCCATGCGAAGCGTGCCCAACCACCGAGCGCAGGAGCGTCGTCATGTCCGGCGCCATCAACCGCTGGGTTGACACGCAGGGTGCCTTCCAGCAAATCGCTCTCCTTGCCGGCGATCAGGGTGATGACCAGCGGGTGGTCGCCCGGCTGACCCAAGGCTTTGAGCAGCGCGGGGTCGTCCACCGCATAGTCACCACGATCGGCGTGGAATTTAGCGATCGCCTTGAGCGTGCCTGACTCCAGCTCGACCTTCGCGTCGAGCACGGGCTCGTTGGTTGGATACCGATCGATCAGGATTGAGAGCTCCCCACCGCTCAGCGTGGCCACCAGCTCGAAATCTTCCGACCTGGCCTCCATCTTGGGCGCGGCATCGGTGCCGCTCGTGGCTGTCGCTGTCATCGCGGCCGGCCCATCCAGGTGTTCGCCGTTCGGGCCATGGGCGCCCGGCCCTGAGATGGCAGGCGCAGCCATGGCCATCAGGCACAGCAAGGTGGTGATCGTGCGCGTGGCACGGGCAATGAGATTCATGGTGTGACCCCGAGGAATTGTTGAAGTCGAGCGCGCGCGAGCCCGAACGCGGCGCGTTGCCGGGCAAAAGCGCCCACGGCTTGTGAGTTGACGTCGAGCGCACGCAACAGGTCGGGCAACGCCGTCTCGCCGGCACGAAACGATTTGTCGAGCAGCTGGGTTCGTTCTTGCAAAAGCTCGGCTCGCTGCTGAGCGCTGGCAAGCTGCTGCTCTGCCGACACGACGGCTTGGCGAGCCGTGCGCAACTCAAGGGCATGGCGCTGGGCCAGGCGCTCCGAGTGAATGCGCGCGGTTTCCACCGCGGCCAGCGCCACGGCCTCCTGGGGGCTGCGTTCTGCGTCGGCACCAAATGGAACGCGCAGGCTGATGCCCACGCTGTTCTCGCGCGCCTGCGGGTCGCCCGCTCGATCCTGCTTCCAGCTCAAGCCCACCTCGGGTGAATCACGTCTTGATCGGCGCTGGCTTTCGAGGTTGGCCTGTGCCTGCTCAACTTCCAGTTGGGCCAGCGCCAGTTCGGGGTGGTCGGGGGTGGTGGCCATCGTCGCGGGCTCGCTCGGATCGCCCAGCACAGCGAGGCCGGTCAAGGCCTCCCATTGCGCCACCGCTTGGGCCGTGCGCTGCTGCAGATCACTCATGGCGGCCTCGGCATTCAGCGCTTCGGCGCGGGCGACAAGCGCATCGGCTCGCGCCAGATCCCCCGCACGCACACGGCGATCGACGTCGGCGCTGAGCGACTGAAGCAGCCGCAGTTGTTCTCGCGCGGCAGCCAGCTCGGCGTCAAGCGCCGTCAACGCCCAGGCAGCCTCGCGCACCTCCCCCGCGACGCGCCAACGAGCGGCGCGCTGCGCTGCCCGCGCCACCGCCACGTCAGCGCTGGCTGCCGTTTGCAGCGCCGAGCGCTGGCCGGGCATCCACAGCGGCACGGAGACACCGAGTTCGGTTTCGCTGGCACCGAAGCGGCCGTTGCGCCGCGACGCTTCGGCGCTGGGCGCTTTGGGCGTCCAGGACGACGCTGCCGACTGCCGCGCCAGCGCGATGTGTTCTTGGCCCCGCGCCTCTTGAGCGGCGACAGCACGCTGCCACGCGGCCTCCACGGCATGCGCCAGGGAAGGCGCAGGCGCCGGGTTGATTTGTGCCATGACGGAGGCACAGGCCGTTGCGCCGGCAAGAAGCCAAGGCGCAGCCCAACGATGAGGTTTCAAGTTTGTACTCGCCACACAGGCAGCTGCGGGCAGCTGCGACCACACAGTTCCGGCGCACTGCGGTGCGCCGGGCCGATCAGGTGATCAGCAAGACAAGCGGGGAGGTCGTCGTGGCCCTTCGAGGAACGGGGCTGCAAGTCGTTGGTGCGGGTAGCTGCCGGTGTCGACCACCCGGGCCACCACGGCCTCCCAACCGAGGCTCAGCGGCAAGACCGCCACGGGGTTCAGGTTTGCATCGGTGTGGACGAGGTGCTGGATGGATTCTTGAGAATCGTCTCGGTGCATGCCGTCGGGCGCAGCGTCGTCATCAGCGTGGTGATGGTGAGCCTCGCCGGCCCAGTGCGCAAACGCGTGGCGTTCAGCCGCGCCGTCGTCCTGGGTCAGCGTGGTCGACGCCCAAGCGACGGCCTGCCAGGGCAAGAGAACCATCACAAGGAAAAGGGCGATCCAACGACGCATGGCCGGCATTCTAGTGCTGCTGCTGCAGCGCCGAGAAACCGAAACCGTTCAACGAAAGATGGTGATGCAAGCACTGTGGCTGGCAGACACGAGCCCGCCTGCCCGGTCGTAGCCTTCGACGTCATAGCAGTAGTAACCGTCGATCTGTACTGATGCGTCGACCAGGGTGACCGCATCCACCCGCGCAAGCACGCGGTCGTTGCGGTACACCACGAAACTCGCAGCCAATGGGTCATCGCTCCAGTCGACTTGAACGGCCTGGGGGCCTACGCGCGTCAGCACAATGTCCAGGCCCGCGATGGGGGGTGGGGGTGGCGCCACGACCACAACATCAACTTCGCCGCCACCGCCACAACCGGCCACTCCAGCGGCCACGGCAAGACAAATGACCGCGGCTACACGGCGCACGGGAAGCACAAACAATTGAGTTCTCATGGTTGACCCTTCATTTCGCCTGAGCCGGCGCAGCGGCCACCGACACCTGCGATGAGCTGATGTAGACAAGCGGCTGCACATCGGCCGGAGCACTGAGCTCGAGGACGATGAATTTGTCGAAGCGGCTGGAAGTTACGAGGTTGGCAAGAACCGAACGCTCCGGAAGGGCATCGCCTGACAACGAGCCCGGCGCGCCGCGCAGGTCTTTGCGATCTGCAGCCTGGTAGCTTTGAACCCAGCTGAAGCGCAGCACCCCAGCCGGTGTCGAAAGCCACGATTTCACTCTCACGGATTCGCGGTCAGGAAACCCCAAACCGCCGTCGCTCACGATCAGCTCGACGTTCTCGGGAGGCAAGTTAATCGTGGTAGCACCCACGGTCAGCTGCACCGCACGAATTGCGCGGTCATAGCGGCCGACGTAAAAGTCGGGGTCGGCGTCGGGTGCGCTGTCTTCATAGCGCACGCGAAACGACAACGCGCCCGAAGAAAGATCAGCCTGAGAGAACACCGCCCCTTGCGGCAGCTTCGCAAGTTGGTCCGATGGCAAGGGTTTGAAGCTGCCCGCGCCGACCATCTCTAGCTCGGTGGCGGCGCAGGGCATGGCCACAGCGACCCCCACAGCCAGCACGCAGGCGAGAGGTGTGAATTGTTGAAACCGGCTGCGCTTCGCCGGTTTGCAGGGAGACCCGTGGTGAACGTGCTGTGGCATGGTCAACCGACCTTGTGTTTGCTTTGGTGAGTCTCTCAACGCGGGCGATCTCCATGAGGTTGACCCACTTCGTGCAAGGCAAGGCGCGCTGAAGGGTCTTGTTCAACGCCTTGCTTTGAGCGCCGTTTTCTGAGCAGCAGGTACACCACCGGCACCACGAACAACGACAACAGCGGCGCGGTGACCATGCCGCCCAGCATGGGCGCGGCAATCCGGCTCATCACCTCGGAGCCGGTGCCGCTGCCCCAGACGATGGGCACCAGGCCGGCCAGGATGACGGCCACCGTCATGGCTTTGGGGCGAACGCGCAGCACGGCGCCCTCGCGAATGGCGTCAAGCACCACCGCCTCGTCGGGCTGCAGGCCGGCGCGCAAGCGCGCTTCCAGTGCCTGCTTCAAATACAGCAGCATCACCACACCGAACTCGGCCGCCACGCCGGCCAGCGCGATGAAGCCCACCCCGGTGGCAACCGACAGGTGGTAGCCCAATGCGTAGAGAAACCACACACCACCGGTCAGTGCCAGCGGCAAGGTGGCCATGATGAGTGCCGCTTCTTCGATGCGCCGGAACGTCAGGTAAAGAAGCACGAAGATGATGAGCAGGGTCGCCGGCACCGCGATCTTGAGCCGTGCATTCGCACGCTCAAGAAATTCGAACTGCCCGGAGTAAGCCAGGCTCATGCCCGGCTCCAGCCGCACCTCGGCGGCCACGGCTTTGCGCAGATCCGCCACCACCGAAGCCAGGTCACGATCACGGGTGTCGATGTAGACCCAGCCCGAGGGCCGCGCGTTCTCACTCTTGAGCATGGGCGGGCCATCGGTCAGCTCGATGCGCGCCACGCTGCCGAGCGTGATTTGCTGGCCGCCCGGCGTCAGCACGGGCAGGTTGCGCAGCTTCTCCGGGCTGTCGCGCAGCTCGCGCGGGTAGCGCAGGTTGATCGGGAAACGCGCCAAACCTTCCACCGTCTCGCCGATGTTCTCGCCACCGATGGCGCCCGACACCACCGCCTGCACGTCGCTCACGTTGAGCCCGACGCGGGCAGCCGCGGCGCGGTCGATCTGCACGTCGATGTAGCGCCCACCCGTCAGGCGCTCGGCCAGCGCCGAGCTCACGCCGGGCACGCTCTTGGCGACACGCTCTACCTCGGCCGTCACGCGGTCGATGGCCTTGAGGTCGGTGCCCGCCACTTTCACGCCAATCGGGCTCTTGATGCCCGTGGCCAGCATGTCAATGCGGTTGCGGATCGGGGGAATCCAGATGTTGGTGAGGCCGGGAATTTTCACCGTGCGATCCAGCTCTTCGACCAGCATCTCCGGTGTCATGCCCGCACGCCACTGGCTGCGCGGCTTGAGCTGCACCGTGGTCTCAAACATCTCAAGTGGTGCCGGGTCGGTGGCTGTCTCCGCCCTGCCCGCTTTGCCGAACACACGCTCCACCTCGGGCACCGTCTTGATCATGCGGTCGCTGAGCTGCAGCAGCTCGGCCGCCTTCTGCGCCGACAGGCCCGGCAAGGCAGTCGGCATGTACAGCAGATCGCCTTCGTCCAGCGGCGGCAAGAACTCGCCGCCCAATTGCGAAAGCGGCCACAGCGTGGTGGCGAACACCAGGCCCGCGATGGTCAGCGTGAGCTTGGGCCAACGCAGCACCCACTCCAAGGCGGGTCGGTACAGCGCAATCAGGCCGCGCGTCAGCGGGTTGCGCTGCTCGTCGGGAATGCGCCCGCGGATCCAGTAGCCCATCAGCACCGGGATCAATGTCACCGAGAGACCCGCCGCGGCTGCCATCGCGTAGGTCTTGGTGAATGCCAGCGGCCCAAACAAACGGCCCTCCTGGGCTTCGAGCGTGAACACCGGCACAAACGACAGCGTGATGATCAGCAGCGAGAAAAACAGCGCCGGCCCGACCTCGATCGCCGCTTGCGTGATCACCTCCCAGCGCTCCTCACCCTTGAGCTCATCCGAGGGGTGGGCGTGCTGCCACGCTTCGATTTTTTTGTGGGCGTTTTCGATCATGACCACCGCGGCATCGACCATCGCGCCGATGGCGATGGCAATGCCACCCAGCGACATGATGTTGGCGTTCAGCCCTTGCTGCTGCATCACGATGAAGGCCGCCATCACACCGAGCGGCAGCGAGATGATGGCCACCAGCGCCGAGCGCAAGTGCCACAGGAAAATCGCGCACACAACCGCCACGACGGCAAACTCTTCCAGCAGTTTCAGCGAGAGGTTTTCGATCGCGCGCTCGATGAGTGCACTGCGGTCGTAGGTCGTCACGATCTCAACCCCCTTGGGCAGGCTGGTCTGAATTTGTGCCA
>JBKJJF010000007.1:0-2543 GCA_046598195.1 Rhizobacter sp.
TACCAGGTGGTCACGGTTTACGGCTGACGGGTTTTAAGCTGGCGCCTTTTTCGCGGCTGGGGCTTCTTTCTTGACCGGCTCGGCCTGAGGCTACTTTGGCGCCAAAGCTTGCGTCAACAGCTCGGCGACCAGCGCATTGATGCCACCTTCGTGCACCGCCGCGCGCTCGTGCAGCTGCTTGACCAACTCGTTGGGCAGCTTGCAGGCAAACGGCACCAGGCCGGCCGCCGCGTCGCGTGTGCGCCGCTCGCGCTTGTCCAGCACTTCAGTGGCACCCTGCCCAAAGCGGCTGGGCACGCCGCCGGCTTTCATCTGCCCGGTGACCTTCTTGGCGATCTGCTTCTCAATGTCAAATTTCTTCATGCTCATGGGATGGCTCCGCGCTGTTTCAAGGGCCGATTGTCACCGGGCACGACGGCCCCGCACGACGACTCGGATGGTCTAATGCCGATCCCTCACCGACGCGAAGCGCTCCATGGCCATCAAGGCGACCATCTACAAAGCCCAGCTGCAGCTGGCCGACATGGATCGCAGCATCTACGGCGACCACAGCGTGACGATTGCGCGCCACCCGTCGGAGACCGACGAACGCATGATGATCCGCCTGCTGGCCTTTGCGCTCAACGCACCTGCCGACGACCACAACGGCGCACTCGACTTCGCCAAAGACTTGTGGGACGCCAACGAGCCCAGCCTGTGGCAAAAAGACCTGACCGGCCGGATCATGCAGTGGATCGACATCGGCCAGCCCGACGACAAACGCCTGATGAAAGCCAGCCCGCGCACCGAAACCCTGTCGGTCTACAGCTTCAGCCACAGCACGCCCATCTGGTGGGCCGGCATCGCGACCAAGATCACCCGCTCGCGCAACATCGCCGTGTGGCAGGTGCCGACCGACCAAAGCCAGGCACTGGCTGCGCTGGCGCGACGCACCATGCAGCTGCAAGTGACGGTGCAAGACGGCGCCGTGTGGGTGGGCGACGGTGCAAGCAGCATCGAGATCACGCCGCAGCGGCTGAACCCTGCCCCCTGAACGCCTGCGACAACAGGCGCCAACCCACACCCTGGAGCCGCACGTATGAAACTGCTCGCCTGGCGCCTCGGCGCCGCCGCCTTCTTCATCTTGATCAGCCCCCACACCATGTCACAAACACCCGCCCCCACCGACACCACCGACCCCGCTGATCCTTTCATCTGGCTCGAAGAGGTACAAGGCGAGCGTGCGCTCAACTGGGTGCGCGAGCGCAATGCGTTGTCGCAAAAAGAGCTGACCGCGCGGCCCGAATACGCGCCCACCAAGGCACAGCTGCTGGAGGTGCTGAACGCCAAAGACCGCATCCCCGCCGTGGCACGCCGCGGTGACTGGCTCTACAACTTCTGGCAAGACGAAGCCAACAAACGTGGCCTGTGGCGGCGCACCACCCTGGCCGAATACCGCAAGCCACAACCAGCGTGGGAAACGGTGCTCGACCTCGACGCCCTGGCCAAAGCCGAAAGCGAAAACTGGGTCTGGGGCGGCACCAGTTGTCTCGGCCCGAGCTACCGGCACTGCATGGTGATGCTGTCGCGCGGCGGCGCTGACGCCAAGGTGCTGCGCGAGTTCGACACCGCCACCAGGCAGTTCGTGAAAGGCGGCTTCACGCTGCCCGAGGCCAAGACCGACGTCGACTGGATCGATCAAAACACCCTCTACGTGGGCACCGATTTCGGCCCCGGCTCAATGACCGAGTCGGGCTACCCCCGCGTCATCAAACGCTGGAAGCGTGGCACGCCGCTCAGCGAGGCCGTGACGGTGTTCGAAGGCGAGGCGAAAGACGTGGCGGTGAGCGTGAGTGTCGACAAGACACCGGGCTACGAGCGCACCCTGTTCATGCGCGCACTCGACTTCTACAACACCAAGAAGTTTCTGCTGCAAGGCGACAAGCTGGTCGAGCTCGACATGCCCAGCGACGCCACTCCCAGCTTCGTGCGCGACACCCTGCTGCTGCACCTGCGCAGCGAGCTCAAGGTCGGCGACCAACGCTTCCCCAGTGGCTCACTGCTGCACACCAACGCCACGGCCTACCTGCGCGGCGAGCGCAAGCTGGCGGCCCTGTTCACGCCCACCGCCACACGCTCGCTCTCGGGCTACACCAGCACCCGCGACCACGTGCTGCTCAACATCATCGACAACGTGGCCGGCAAGCTGGAGCAGTGGCACAAAAAAGGTGACAGCTTCACGCGCCGCGAGATCAGCGCGCCCTTCCCCGGCGCGCTGGGCGTGAGCAGCCTGCATGACCCGCTGCTGAAAGACGACCCACTGGCCGAAGCCTACTGGCTGAGCTACACCGACTTCCTCACGCCCGATTCGCTCTACCTCGCCAGCACCGACGACAGTCCGGCGCCGGGCCACCCCAAGCGCGAGTTGTTGAAAGCGCGCGGGGGCTTGTTCGACAGCACCGGCATGCGCGCCGAGCAACGTTTTGCGACCTCAAAAGACGGCACCAAGGTGCCCTACTTCGTGGTCTGGCCCCAAGGCGCCAAGGCCGATGGCAACAACCCAA